>CANRZD010000136.1 GCA_947644325.1 uncultured Clostridia bacterium | reverse complement strand
ACGACCTCGCACAGGTCGCTGTTGGCCTTCATGGCGGGCAGATGCTTCTGGTTGGCGATGCCGCCGCAGCCCACGATGCCGATCTTTAATTTAGCCATTGGAAACTCCTCCTGTTTTTCCGGATGCCCGGTTTTTCTCTTTACACTTCTATTATACTCCTTGGGGGTGGGTAAATCAACCATATTTTTCTATTTTTTGTGAAAAATTATAAGCAGTATAGAAGCGCCCCCCGGCGCTACTGCCCCAGGTATTCCTCCAGGCACAGCCCCCGTTCATGCATCTCTTTGGCGGCCTTTGCCCCTACGTAGCGGTAGTGCCACACCTCCTCCGCCGTGCCGGTGAGGTCCGTCTTGTCCCCGGGGTAGCGGAAGATGAACCCATACTTATAGCTGTTTTCCTGCAGCCAGAAGAACACGTCGTAGGTCTCGCCCTCCAGGTCTACGGCAAGGCCCAGCTGGTGTTCGCTGGTGCCGGGCACGGCCACCCACTTGACTGCCTCGGCCTTGGCGCCCTCCTCCGAGTACCCCTGGGCCAAATACTCGTTTACTTTGTCGTCGTAAAAGCCCCGCTGCTCCTCCTCAGTGCGGTAGCCGGAGATCACCCGGGGGGCTTCCCCCCAGTTGCCCTCCTTTGCCGCCTCCAGCATCTCCATCAGGGACTCATAGACGCGCTCGTCTACTTTCTCCCCGCCAGGCAGTTCCCTAAGGTTCACCGTGTACCCCTCCGGTATGGGGTTCCAGCGGTTCACAAGGCGCAGGTTCCAGCCGGCGCTATCCTCGTAAGAGGGACGCTCCCCGGGGAGGAGAGCCAGCCCCACGGCCAGCACGATGAAGACCAGCAGCGCCAGAGATACCGTCCACAGGGCCCGGGGCAGCGCCTGTGCCCTCCCTCTCCTGGCCCTGCGCTCAGGCTCCATAGTGTTTCCCGTCATGTGCAAAACTCCTTTCCGAAATGAAAGTCAGCGTTCCCACTGGCTTCTATCATACCAGATGGGAACGCTGGATTCTTTAATTCGGGCTTATGGATGTATTAAGGAAATCTTAATTCTCAAAGGAGCCGGCCCCCGCCTGGGGCGCCTGGAAGAAGGCGGCCGAGGTGTCGTCCCGCCGCATGAACAAAAGGCCGAAGGCGCCGGGGCCGCAGTTGCTGGCAATGGCCGGAGAGGCCTTCTGCAGGTACACCCGCTCGAAGGAACAGTGCTGCTTTACCAGGTTCTGGATGTACTGGAGCTTCTTCTCGTCCATGCCCGCGTAGGTGATGAACAGGATGCGCTTATCGATGTTCCGGCTGTCAGAGAGGGTCTGCCGCACGTAGCTTTTGGCCATGCGGGCAAAATTCCCCATCTTCATGCCCCCCACCACCATGCGGCTCTTTTTCAGCACCAGCACCGGGTGCAGCAGCAGAGAGTCGCACAGCACCTGAATCTTCTTGGAGAGCCGGCCGGACTGGCAGAGCATACGGGTATCGTGGATGATAAAGGCCGAGGAGATGAAGCGCTTCATGCGCTTTACCGTGTCTACGATCTCCTCCTTGGAGGCCTGGTGCTCCGCCATATAGGCCGCGCACAAAACCACCAGCCCCATGCTGCTGGAAAGGTGCCCCGAGTCCACCACCGTCACGTTCTCAAAGGACTTGGCCGCCTCGCAGGCGTTCTGGTAGCCGCTGCTCACGTGCCGGGCCATGGCGATGTGCACCACGTTCTGGGCCTCGGTGAGCTTCTGGGCGAAGAACTTCTCGTAGTCCTCCACCTCCGGCGCCTGGGAGAACCCGCTGCGCCCGTCGGACACGTGCAGCAGGAGCTCGTCGGCCCCCAGCTCCTCCTCGTCTAAGAAGCGGCCCTCGTCCGTGCAGACGTAGTAGGGGCACACGGACACCCCGAACTTTTTCCGCAGGCCCTCCGGCAGGTCGCACACGCTGTCTGTGGTCACCAGGATGGAGCGACGGTTCACCTGCTCGAAGATCAAAATGTCCTTCTCGATGTCCGCCTGGCTGGCCTGTTCGTCCATCTGCACCAGCTCTTTAGGCAGTACGCTGAGCACCGCCGCCTCCAGCAGCACGCCGCTGACGGGCTTTGCCAGATACCCGCTGAAGCCCTCCTTCCGATATAAGAGCTGGTTGTCGCTGCCGGCGTTTGCCGTCAGGGCGATGACGGGCACGTTCTGGCACAGGCCCACGGGCTGGGCCCGCAGGGCGTGCAGGCACTCTATGCCGTCCATGCCGGGCATCATGTGGTCCATCAGGATGCAGTCGTAGTGGTGGTTCTGGGTCAGGCGCAGGCACTCGGCGCCGCTTTTGGCGGTGTCTATCTGTATCTTGGTGCTGGAAAGGAGCTTCCCCACCACCATCAGGTTCATGTCGTTGTCGTCCACCACCAGGATGTGGGCCTCCGGCGCCTCGAAGCTCTGGCGGTAGGCCTCCCCCTGGCGGCTTTGAAAGCGGGAGGCGAGCGTGAAGGCCCCCAGTTCCTTCTCGTCCACAATGTCCTGGTCCAGCCGGACGGTGAAGGTGGAGCCCTTGGTGTAGACGCTGTTCACGCTTATCTCGCCGCCCATCATCTGCACCAGCTGCTGCACGATGCTCAGCCCCAGGCCGGTGCCCTCTATGTAGCGGTTCTTCTCCTCGTCCACCCGCCGGAAGGCGTTGAAGATATAGGGGATGTTCTCCTTTTTCACCCCCT
>CANRZD010000135.1 GCA_947644325.1 uncultured Clostridia bacterium | reverse complement strand
ATCGGCCGTGACCACGCCGGGCCCCTCGGCCGAGACCTCAATGGTCTTGGGGCCGTCGCAGTGCAGCTTCGCCACAAGGCCCTTGATGTTCAAGACGATCTCGGTGACGTCTTCCTTTACTCCCGGGATGGTGGAAAATTCATGCAGCACGCCGTCTATTTTCACAGACTTTACGGCTACCCCAGGAAGGCTGGAGAGGAGCACCCGGCGCAGGGAATTGCCCAGCGTGGTGCCAAAGCCTCTCTCCAGGGGCTCGATAACGAACTTGCCGTAGGTGCCGTTCTCGAAAATTTCCGCTATTTCAATTTTGGGTCTTTCTATCTCAATCATCCGCGATCCTCCTTTTACACAGCGCAAAAAATTGCCAGGGGCTTACTTTTACTTGGAGTACAGCTCGACGATGAGCGTCTCGTCCACTTCCAGGTCGATGTCCTCCCGGGTGGGCAGCTCGGCAATCTTCGCCTGCGCGTTGGGGGCGTCCACGTCCAGCCACTTGGGGGTGGGGCGGGCAGAGTTCGCTTCCAGCACAGCCTTGAACTTATCGCTCTGGCGGCTGCCGTCCTTGATGGCGACAGTCTCGCCGGGCTTTACCAGATAAGAGGGGATATCCACTTTTTTGCCGTTTACGGTGTAGTGGCCGTGCACCACCAGCTGCCGGGCCTCTGCCCGGGAGCTGGCCCAGCCGCAGCGGTAGACTACGTTATCCAGGCGGCTTTCCAGCAATATCAGCAGGTTGTCGCCGGCCTTGCCGGGCATCTTGGTGGCCATTTCATAATAGTGGTGGAACTGGCCCTCCAGCACGCCGTAGAAGCGGCGGGTCATCTGCTTGGCACGCAGCTGAAGGCCGTATTCAGAGGTCTTCTTGCGGCCCTGGCCATGCTGGCCGGGGGCGTAGGCCCGGCGGCTGATGGCGCATTTATCGGTGTAGCACCGCTCGCCCTTGAGGAACAGCTTCTGGCCCTCGCGGCGGCACAGCTTGCACACGGCTTCTGTATATCTTGCCATAACTTTTCGTTACCTCCTACTTTTGCACTTAGACGCGTCTTCTCTTGGGAGGACGGCAACCGTTGTGGGGGATGGGCGTGACGTCTTTGATCATGGACACATCGAGGCCCGCAGCCTGCAGGGCGCGGATAGCGGCCTCCCGCCCGGCGCCGGGGCCCTTTACAAAGACCTCGACGGACTTCATGCCGTGCTCCATGGCAAGCTTGGCGGCCGTCTCGGCGGCTGTCTGGGCGGCGAAGGGGGTGGACTTGCGGGAACCGCGGAAGCCCAGTTCGCCGGAGCTTGCCCAGGAGATGGCGTTGCCCTGGGTGTCGGTGATGGTGACGATGGTATTGTTGAATGTGGACTGGATATGGGCGGCGCCGCGCTCGATGTTCTTGCGCTCGCGGCGGCGGCGCACCGTACCCTTTTGGCCCTTTTGTGCTGCCATTTTACTTAGCCCTCCTTACTTCTTCTTGTTCGCCATTGTCTTGCGGGGGCCCTTGCGGGTCCGGGCGTTTGTCTTGGTGCGCTGGCCTCTTACGGGCAGGCCCTTGCGGTGGCGCACGCCCCGGTAGCAGCCGATCTCTATCAGGCGCTTGATATCGAAGGCCACATCGCGGCGCAGGTCGCCCTCCACGTGGCAGTTCTTATCGATATAGTCCCTCAGCTTTGCCGTGTCGTCTTCCGAAAGGTCGCGCACGCGGATGTCGGGGTCTACGCCGGTCTGGGCGCAGATGTTCGTAGCGGTCTTACGGCCGATGCCATAGATATAGGTCAGCGCGATCTCGATGCGCTTGTCTCTGGGCAGGTCGATACCGGAAATTCGAGCCATGGTTACACCTCCAAAAATTTAGCCTTGGCGCTGCTTGTGCTTGGGGTTGTCACAGATGACCATGACCTTGCCCTTGCGCTTGATGATCTTGCATTTTTCGCACATTTTCTTTACAGAAGGCCTTACTTTCATATTATTACCCTCCTTCAGTACGGGTCGTTTCTCTTTCTATCTTACTTCGACCGCCAGGTGATGCGCCCTTTCGTAAGGTCATAGGGAGACATCTCCATGGTGACCTTATCCCCCGGAAGGATGCGGATGAAGTTCATGCGCAGCTTGCCGGAAATGTGGGCCAGCACCGTGTGGCCGTTTTGCAGCTCGACCTGAAACGTCGCGTTTGGCAGGGCCTCTTTCACGACGCCCTGTACTTCAATTACGTCCTGCTTTGACATGATGCAAAAACCTCCGTGCTTACGTTTTCCCCGCCCGCTGTGAAAAGAGACGCAGGGCGGTGCGTATTTGTCGATTGGTCTGCAGGGCCTCAGCCTCCAGCACGGCGGCTGTGGCGGCCACATGGAACGGCTTTTTGCGTTTGGGGCGCTCCAGGGGGCGGCGCCCGCCGTCTGCTAAGAGCAGGCAGGGGCCCTCTTGCCCTATGACAGTGAGGAAGCACCCTTGATCCCGGCCGCAAAGGGACCTGACGACCTGCCCGCGTTTTATCTCCATCCACGCACCTCAGTCAAGCTGCGTGAGGATGACGGGCCCGTCAGGGGTGATGGCCACGGTGTGCTCAAAGTGCGCCGCCAAAGAGCGGTCCTTTGTCACGGTGGTCCAGCCGTCTTTCAATACCTCGATCTCTTTGCGGCCCGCGTTTACCATGGGCTCTATGGCGATGGTCATGCCGGCCTGCAGCCGCACCCCCCGGCCGGGGGTGCCGTAATTGGGGACGCTTGGGTCTTCATGCAGCTTCGCACCTACTCCGTGGCCGACAAATTCTCGTACCACCGAGTAATTGCGAGCCT
>CANRZD010000134.1 GCA_947644325.1 uncultured Clostridia bacterium | reverse complement strand
TTCAATTTGATGGTCGTCATATGTAACCTCCATTTCGATACGGGGCGGAAAGGGATAGATCGAAATGGAGGGGCAGGAGGGGAGCGACACCTGGGAGGGCTGCCCTGGGCCTCTGGACACCGTGTCCAGAGGCCCAGAATAGAAAAACGTCCGCACAGCGCAAGGCTATACGGACGTGTCGGGGCGACTGAATATTACAATTTTCGCAGTTTCGGCCAGGGCTGCCCTTTAGATGCGGAGGGCTTTTTTTAACAGGTCAGGGGGACGGGAAATATACCGGTAAACAGGGGCGAATCATAAAAGCCATTTGCTCCAGCACCAGACGCCATCTGGTACCACTGGCTGCCGTCCGAGGCGGTCACCATGCCGTGGGGCCCGCTGGGCTTCTCATACTGTGCAGCGCTGAACATGGCCACGTCCGTGGCATGCCCGTCTGCGCCCACCACCGACGTGCTGATCTGCCCGCCGGAAATGCTTGTGCCTTGAAGCTGGCAAGTTCCTACCACTTGCCTGGCTGTCTGTTTGTAATGAACGGCCGCCTATTCAAATCAATTCATTGTCTCCGTTTACAATAAGCGCGGCGCTATACATAGCTCCGGGATATCCCCAGCCGCTTTGCCACCACCCGCTGGGGCATAGGCGCGTAGCCCAGCAGGCCGTAGCGCATGCAGATGATGCTTTTCTCCCGGCCGCTGAGGGCCCCATTGAGAAAGCCGTAGAGCTTCTCGCTTTTCATGCGCACGTCGATGCTGTCCAAAATCGTGTCCTCCACCGCCATGGTGTCCAAAAGCGTCAGGGAGTTGCCGTCCTTGTCCGTGTCGATGGGCTCGTTGATGGAAACGTCCTGGGCGCTCTTTTTGCCGCTGCGGAAGAACATGAGGATCTCATTCTCAATACACTTGGCCGCATAACTGGAAAGCCGTATCCCCTTCCCCGGGTCGAAGCTGTCGATGGCCTTGATGAGGCCGATGGTGCCGATGGAGATCAGGTCCTCCTGGTCGTTCTGGCTGGCGTAGTACTTTTTGACGATGTGGGCCACCAGGCGCAGGTTGTGCTCGATGAGCGTGCGCCGGGCGGCCCCGCTGCCCTGGGCCATCTCCTCCAGGCACTTTTTCTCCTGGGCGGCGCTCAGGGCCTTTGGGAAGGCCCCGCTGCCCGTGACGTGCAGGAGCATGGCGAAGATGCCCGATAAAAAATCCAGCAGCTGTGCGAAAAACACCGCTTCCACCCCCTTATGGTTCTCTTAGATTCTATGCCCCCTCTCCCCCGCTCATGCCGCAAAAAAGAGGGCGGGCCCATGGCCTGTCCTCCCGGTTTATCTGCCTGTTTACTTTACCAGGCCCACCGCCACGTCGTTGACGTTCGTGCCCGTGGGCCCCGTTACGATGAGCCCGCCGACCTTCTCCAGGGCGTGGTAGGCGTCGTTCTCCCGCAGCACGGAGAACACCTCCAGCCCCGCCTCCATCAGGGCCTTTTGGGAATCGCCGTCCACATAGCCCCCGGCGGCGTCCGTGGGGCCGTCGGTGCCGTCGCTGCCCACAGAGAACACCGCGGCGTTCTCCATGCCCGCAATGTGGGGGACCGCCGCCAGGGCCAGCTCTTGGTTGCGCCCGCCCAGGCCCTTGCCTGTCAGGTGCACCACCGTCTCGCCCCCGGCGATGAAGGCCAGGGGCCGCCCCTGCCCCTCGTGGCTTTTTAAGATTGCGCCCAGGAAGCTCCCGGCCTCCCGGGCCTCGCAGCACAGCCGGTCGGTGAGCAGCACGGGGGTATAGCCTAGGCTCTCGCATTCCCGGGCGGCGCAGGCGCACAGCTCCCGCACGCTGCCGGTGATCTGGGTCTCTACATTCATGAGCTCCTTGGGGGTCTCCTCCCCCAGCAGCCGGGCCGCCTCTTGTGAGAGCCTGAGCCCGTACTTTTCCGCGATGGCCCGGGCCTCCCCGCAGGTGCTGCTGTCTGGGTAGGCGGGGCCGCTGGCGATCATGTCCAGGGGGTCGCCGATGATATCGCTGAGCACCACGCTGAAGACCCGGGCCGGGGCACAGTGCCGGGCAAACCGTCCGCCCTTCACAGCGCTCAGGCGCTTTCGCACCGTGTTCATCTCCACGATGTCCGCGCCGCTTGCCAGCAGCTGGTTTGTGATATCCTGCAGCTCCTCCCCGGGGATCAGGGGCTTTTCAAAGAGCGCGCTGCCCCCGCCGGAGAGCAAAAACAGCACCGTGTCCCGCTCTGTCAGGCCCTCGGTGAGCTCCAGGGCCTTCTGGGTGGCGGAAAAGCTGTTTTCGTCCGGCACCGGGTGCCCGGCCTCATAGCACCGCACCCCGGGGATGTCCCCCTTCACGTGGCCGTATTTGGTCACGGCCACGCCGCCGTCTATCTTCCCCAGGACCTCCGCCGCGGCCTTTGCCATCTGCCAGGCGGCCTTGCCCGCCGCCACCAGCAGCGTCCTGCCGCCCCGGGGGGCGAAGGAGGCCAAGGCCCGCTGCACGGCCTCATCAGGCAGCACGGCCTTCAGACTGGACTGGATGATCCGCTCTGCGTCTCTGCGCAGCTGTGTATTCATAAAAACCACCCTTTCTATTTGGTAATATGGTACCACAGGGGGAATGACTTGTCAAATTTTGAAAACGAAAAACCACTTGAAAACCTATAGATTTCTGAAACACAGGTTTTTTGAAAAAATCCTCTTATCTTTTCCAAAAAGCAGACGATATATTGTGTGTAAGGCTCAAGTAGAGCGTATAACGAAACCACTTGAAAACCTATACATTTTCGGAATTGGAGGGAAAGACCATGTCGAGTTCTCGCGTAGACAAC
>CANRZD010000133.1 GCA_947644325.1 uncultured Clostridia bacterium | reverse complement strand
TGGGGCTGGGTCACCATTCTGTACTGCCTGCTGATGTTCTTCCTGTACGTGGGTAAGGGCCATATAAATTAGGAAAACCGCAAATACAAGGCTTTTCGGAGCCTACCAACAACAAAAATAATATTTGATCTATCACATTACGCTGAAAGGCCGTCCGGCCATCAAAACCGGGCGGCTTTTTTGCGTGGGTAGACGGGAAGGAGGCAAAAAATAATTACAGAAATTTAAGTCTGAAATTTGTGCAACTTTAACGAAAAGGAGGTTAATGAATGGCAGATGAAAAACTGAACACGGGCCCCGGTGAGAAAAAAATCCCGGAGGCTCCCGAGTCTGTAACGGCTGGCCAGCCCCAGGCCCCGGCTCCCGAACAGGCCACCGCTCCCACACCCCAGCAGGAACAGGCCGGGCCCGCAAAGCCCGAGCCCGGCGATGTGGTAGTGTCCTTTGAGCAGATCAATGAGCTCATGGGCGAAAAGCGAAAGGCGGCCCGGGCTGAGGTAGAGAAAGCCGGGGATGCCCCCGCAAAGGAGCAGGCTCCCGGTGAGGCGGAACAGCCCGCCGCTGGCGAACAGAAAAAGCCCCGCCGTGGCCGTTCCCCGAAGGAGGATAAAGCGGAGCCCGCTGGCAAGGAGGCGGCAAAGCCCCGCAAGGGCCGCCCGCCCAAGGCTGACAAGGCGGCCCCCGGCGAGGCCCAGCCGTCCAAGCGAGACAAAGTGTCCCGAAGTGACGGGAAAGCCCCGGACGCCCAAACGCCCCCAAAGGCTGGGAAAACGGCTCCCGAAAAGGAGGCCGCCGCCCCGGAGCAGGCTCCGCCCGGGCCAGCCACCCCTCCCCGCCCGGTGGAGGAAGGCAAGCTCATGTATCTGAAACTTTCCGAGATGCATCCGTTCCATACATTCCGGCCCCATCCGTTCAAGGTGCGGGACGATGCCAAAATGCAGGAGACAGTGGCATCCATTAAGGCAAACGGCGTGATGGTGCCGGGCCTTGCCCGCCCGGAAAAGGACGGAAACGGCTATGAGATTGTGGCGGGCCACCGCCGCTGCCGGGGCAGTGAACTGGCCGGGCTATCTGAAATGCCCTTTATCGTCCGGGATATGAGCGACCACGAGGCTGTCCAGGCCATGAAGGACAGCAACAAGCAGAGGGATCAGACGCTCCCCAGCGAGCTGGCCGCCCTGCTGGATTTGGAAGTGGAGGACATCAAGCACCAGGGCGGGCGGCTGAAAAATGTGGCCGAGGGCGACATTGGCAAGCGTTCCGTGGAGATCGTGGGCGAGGCCCACGACATGAACTATAAAAAAGTCATGCGCTATCTGCGGCTCAATTCCCTTGTGCCGGAACTGCTGGACAAGGTGGACGATAAAAAGATGGGCTTTATGCCTGCCGTGGAGCTTTCCTATATCAAGCCCAAAAACCAGAGGCTGATCGCCGTTTCCATTGACGGGGAGCAGGCGTCCCCCTCGGTGGCCCAGGCGAAAAAGCTCCGGGAGCTGGATCAGGAGGGCAAGCTCAACGGCGATGTGATTGACGGTATCTTATCAGAAAAGAAAAAGGAGGATCGAGGCGTGATTATTTCAACTGCTGAACTGGAAAAGTATTTCGGCAAGGAGGTCACTCCGGCCAAAATGAAAGAGCAGATCATCGGCCTGCTGGACGAGTGGAAACAGAAACAGCCGCCCGAGCTGGCAAAGGCCCCGAAGAAAATGGAAAAAGACAAGTAACCACTTCGAGACATTTTGTCCCGAGGGGCTCTGCCCCTCTGCGATGGCTCTGGTGGTATATATCCCCCGTCGCCGGGGATAAAAAAGCGCAGTCGGGAGCGGGCCGTCAAGGGGGCCAACGGCCCCGCCGCTTGCGGCGGCTTGCCCTTTACGGCCTGCCCCGGCTGTGCTATCTCCGGCCAAGCGGCGGGGGTATATCCTCCAGAGCCGCCCCCTTTCCCATGAATGGGAAAGGGCGGGGGGTTAGGGTTGAACGATTTTATTACAGAACGGAGGTTTTTACTTATGAAACGACCCCTTGCATACATTACCGCCGCATGGTTTGGCGGCGACAGTGAAAACGCAGAACTGGCGGCCCAGTATTGCCGGGCCGTATATGAGGCGGGCTTTGCCCCGATCTGCCCCGCCCTCTATCTGCCGCTGTTCCTCAATGACGCAGTACCCGAGGAGCATAAAAGCGGCATTGATATTGGCCGTGACCTGCTCCGCCGCTCCCGGGTGCTGGTGGTATGCGGCCACGGCATGACCGAGGCCATGAAAAACGATATTGCCGTGGCCCAGCGGCTGGGGATCACCGCCACCACCCTTGAGGGCATTTTGACCGTCAAGGGCCAGGGCAAACGCTGATGGCATCCTTGTTTGAGGCTTACATTACCAACCTCGGCAAATACAACGAGGGGGAGCTGGTGGGGGAATCGTCATTGTGGGATAATGGTTTTCTGCCGCCCCCTGCACCTTGCTCCGCTGGTACTGCCAGGGGGGATCGGCGTAAATGATAGAATAGTTTCCGATAGTTACACTCCTTTCTGTCCGGCTTTTACCGCCTCCCCAGCCAGACGGATGCGCTCCGTGGCCGGGGCATAGAAAGCCGGGGCGGTTTCAAAGCAGACAAAGCGGCGGCCTGTGTTGACGGCGGCTACGGCGGTGGTGGCGGAGCCAGCGCAGATGTCGGCAACGATCTCCCCGGGCCGGGTATAGGTCTTGATGAGATACTCGCACAGCTCCACGGGTTTCTGGGTGGGGTGGACGGTGCGCTGTACGGAAGAAAAGGTCAAAAGGTTTCCGAGAAAGCGCAGGCCGTCCTCCGAGCCACTGCTGGAACGCAGGAATTTTCCATAGTTGGGGCTGTTGCTCCCCTCACGGGAAATTTTCTTATAGGGCTTGCCCTGTTCAAACTGCGGATCGTAATAGGGGAGCTTTTGATAGAATAC
>CANRZD010000132.1 GCA_947644325.1 uncultured Clostridia bacterium | reverse complement strand
AGTGGACGGACTGAAGGAGGAACTGGCCGGGATCAATGAGACCCTTGGCCGGGAGCCGGAGGCCCCCATGTGCCCCACCTGCGGCGCGGCCGTGGAGGCAGGGGACGCCTTCTGCCGGGAGTGCGGAGGCAAGCTGTGATGGAAGGGTACGCCTACCGCCAGTATGAAGAAGCGGCGGAGGCCCTGCGGGCGAGACTGGGGGGCTTTGCCCCCCGGGTCCTGCTGATCCTGGGCTCCGGGCTGGGGGAATTGGGGGGGCAGGTGGAAAACCCCATCACCGTCCCCTATGGGGACGTACCCCATATGAAGCAGTCCACCGCCCCGGGCCATGAGGGCCGGTTCCTGTTCGGCACCCTGGCGGGCCAGAAGGCCGCCGTTATGCAGGGCCGCCTTCACGCCTATGAGGGCTGGTCCTTTGGGGACGCGGCCTTTCCTGTGCGTGTGGCCCGTCTCCTGGGGGCGGACACCCTGGTGGTCACCAACGCTGCCGGGGCTGTCAACAAGGGATATTCCGTTGGGGATATCATGCTGATCTCCGACCACATCAAGCTTTTCGCGGACAGCCCCCTCCGGGGCCCCAACGCGGAGGAGTTCGGCCCCCGTTTCCCGGATATGAGCCATATCTATACCCCCGCCCTCCGGGACTCCGCCAGGGAGATTGCCAAAGAGCAGGGGATCACCCTCCGGGAGGGCGTTTACATGTATTTCCCCGGCCCCCAGTACGAAACGCCTGCGGAGGTCCGCGCGGCCCGTCTCCTGGGGGCGGACGCCGTGGGCATGTCCACGGTGCCGGAGGCTATTGCCGCCGCCCACTGCGGCATGTCGGTGCTGGGCTTTACCCTCTGCACCAACATGGCCGCCGGGGTGCTGGATCAGCCTTTGGACGGGGAAGAGGTTATCGCCGCCGGGCAGGCTGCGGGGCCCCGGTTCGCGGCGCTGGTAAAGGCGTGTCTGGCGTGCATGGCATAAAGCCTCCCCCGCTGCAATAGGCTGATACAGCCGGCAGGCATCCTCTTTCGCGGCAGCCTCCGCGCATTTTCAAGAGATCCGAGGTATTCTCCCTATGTCGAAACAACGAAAGCAGTCCTTCCTGGGCGGGGCCGTCATTCTGGCGGCGGCGGTGGCCATTGTCAAGTCCATCGGCTTTTTCTACAAAATTCCGCTGAACAATATTCTCAACAGCGCAGGCAAGACCTACTTCGACGCCGCCTATCAGATCTACAATGTCCTGCTGTCCATCTCCACGGCGGGCCTGCCCCTGGCATTAAGCAAGCTGGTGTCCGAGGCCCAGGCACGGGGACGGGAGAATCAGAAGCGGAAGCTGTTCCGGGTGGCTTTCTGGCTGTTTCTGGGCCTAGGCGTGGCAGGCGCCTCCTTCATGTTCTTCGGCACCGGCATTGTCACCGGCATGATGAACAACGAGGGGGCGTTCCATGCCATCCGGGCCTTGGCCCCGGCTGTCTTTTTTGTGTGCATCCTCTCCTGTATCCGGGGCTACACCCAGGGGCAGGGGGACATGAAGCCCTCCGCCGCCTCCCAGGTGCTGGAGGCGGTGTGCAAGCTGGGCATTGGCCTGCCCCTGGCCTGGTACGTCATCAACTCCGGCCTGGGCATGGAGCAGGGCGCTGCTGCCGCCATTATGGGCGTCACCATCGGCACAGCCCTCTCTATGCTCTTCCTGGCCGTCTACCTCCTGCGCAACCGGGGCTCCGGCGTTTCGCTGGATGTACCGGACAGCAGCGGGAAGCTGATCCGGCAGATCCTGATTATCGGCGTGCCCATCACCCTCAGCAACTCCGCCATGAGCATCATCACCCTGGTGGATACCTCCATTGTGCTGGGCCGCCTCCAGGATGGCCTGGGCCTGACGGAGGTGGCCGCTTCGGCCCTCCGGGGGCAGTACGGCTACGCCATGGACATGGTGAACCTGCCCGCCTCCTTCGTTTTCCCTGTGACCATGAGCCTGATTCCCGCCGCGGCCGCCGCCCTGGCCAGCAGGGATCATGTGGGGGCCGATCGCATTATCTCCTCTGCCTTTCGGGTCATCGCCATCCTGGCCCTGCCCTGCGGCGTGGGGCTGAGCGTGCTGGCCACGCCCATCATGCGGCTGATCCTGCCTATGCGGCAGGAGGACGCCTTGGCGGCAGGGGTGCACCTGCGGCTTTTGGGCATTGCCTGCATTTTTATCTGCATTATGACCCTCACCAACGCTATCCTCCAGACCTACGGCAAGGAGCGCCTGCCGGTCTTTACCATGATCACCGGCGGCATCGTGAAAATTGTCATGAACTATATCCTGGTGGGCGATCCGGACATCAACATCCACGGCGCGCCGGTCTCCACCCTCTGCTGCTACATGACCATTGTGGCGCTGAACCTGTTCTTCGTCTGGAAGTACTCCCCCCAGAAGCCCCGGTATATCCGGCTCTTTGCCAAGCCCATCCTGGCCTCCGCCCTGATGGGGGCCGCCGCCTGGGCAGTCTGCGGCTTTGTGGGCCGGACTCTGGCTGCCGGGCACTCCGCTTACGGGGCCAACGCCGCAGCGGCGCTGTGCGGCATCCTGGCGGGCGTTGTGGTATATTTTGTCCTGGTGATTGCCCTGCGCATCTTCCGGGCGGAGGATCTGCGGGGAATGCCCCATGGAGAAAAGATCATTCATCTTCTGCACTTGAGGTGAAAAATGCCCTCTCAGGCGGGAAAATTCCCGGCTTGAGAGGGCTTGATTGAAAAAATCCCGTTATGTTTGGGCTTTTTTCAAGAAAAAACTTGCAAAAGAGGTTTATCTATGGTAGATTTTCAAAGGAAAAGCCGCTATGGCTGGGAAGACTTTGTGGAAGTGACGCGGCTTCTGCGGGGCCCCGGAGGCTGCCCCTGGGACGCGGAGCAGACCCACCAGTCCATTAGAAGGAATTTTTTGGAAGAGACCTACGAGGCCCTGGACGCCATTGACCGGGACGACCCGGACGCCAAGT
>CANRZD010000131.1 GCA_947644325.1 uncultured Clostridia bacterium | reverse complement strand
AGACTACCAGAGCTTCTTCAAGCAGCTGATTTCCCTTTCGGTGTTCTCCCTGGAGGAGGCCCCCTGCGAGGGCACGCCCGCCCTTACGGTAGAGTACCGGTATAAGGACGGCACGGAGAACGTGCTGGCCTTCTACCCCGTAGAGGGGCAGGACAGGTACGCCTGCACCCTGGACGGAGGCTTCAACGGCCAGGTGCGGGGCAGCGAAATGGCCCCGCTGCTGCAGGCGCTGAAGGAGCTTTACGGGGCGTGAGCCGGCCCCTAGGGATGAGAAAGGAGTACGGATTTATGAAAAAAGCGGTAGGCCTGCTGCTGTGCGCGCTGCTGCTCATGGCGGCGCTCTTTGGATGCAGCAAAAAGGAGGACGGCCCCCTGGGGGCCAAGCCCCAGGACCCGGAGGCCCAGGGGGCGGCGGTGTACCGCATCGGCCTGGTGCAGTGCGGCAGCTTCGCCCCTTTGGACGTGATGCGGGAATCCTTTATGAGCCGCCTGGACGAGTGGGGCTATGACGAGAGCAAGGTGGAGCTGGACTATCAGAACGCCGGAGAGAACGAGAAGAAGGCGGAGGAAATCTGCAAGCAGTTCACCCGGGACAAGGTGGATATGATCGTGGCGGTGGGGGCCCCGGCCGCCAAGGCCGCCTCAAGCGCCGTGGGCAGCAGCGGGGTGAAGGTGCTCTTTGCCGGGGTCAATAACCCTGCCCCCATGCTGGATATCCAGAACCCCAACGCCCCGGAGCGGGGCATCACAGGCGTGTCGGACCGGGTGTCCGGCCAGCGGAGCGTGGAGCTGGTACAGAAGATAAAGCCCGACGTGCACAGCATCGGCCTGCTGTGCGACGCGGAGGATGAAAACGCCGCCGAGGCCGTAAAGGCCATAGAGGCCTACTGCAGGCAGGCGGGCCTTGCCACCCAGTCCGCCACGGCCGTGAGCGCCGACGGGGCCGCGGACTCGGCCCGGGAGCTTCTTTCCCAGTGCGACGTGCTCTTTACCCCCGGAGACGGGGTCGTAAGCGAGGCGGCGGGGAAGCTTGCGGAGCTTTCGAAGGAAGTGAAGAAGCCGTGGCTGGCCGGGTCTGACGCCCTGGTGCAGAAGGGGGCCCTAGCGGCCCTGAGCCCCGACTACGAGCTGGTGGGCAGCAAGACCGCCGACATGGCGGTGAAGGTCATCGTGGGGGGGCAGGTCTCTCAGATGCCCGTGCACTTTTTTGACAGCTGGGCCGCCTGGGTGAACCAGACCGCCATGGAGGGGCTTTCGGCCGACCTGCCGGAGGATTTTCTGAGCACGGCCAACTTTGCGCCATAAAGCTTACATCTTTTTAAGGAAAATCACCGTTTAAGAGGGAACTCTTAGGCGGTGTTTTTTATTTGCAGAAGACAGGCGGGAGCCTGCGGAAAGGAGTAAGGTTATGGCAAATGTACAGGCACGACGGAACAAGGAGGGGAAGATCATTTCCTACAGCATCCGGGTCTACCGGGGCCGCGACCCGGGCACGGGCAAGCAGCTGACCCCCTACGCCAGCACCTGGCGGGTGCCCGAGGGCTGGGGGGAGAAGCGGGCCAGAAAGGAGGCCCAGCGGCAGGCGGTGCTCTTTGAGCAGCGGTGCCGCCAGGGGGCGGTGGCGGACGGCCGGGAGACCTTCCGGGAGTACGCGGAGTACGTGCTGAAATGGAAGGCCAGCATGGGCATGCGGCACCTGACAGAGGTGCACTACCGGCAGAGCTTGGAAAGGGTGCTGCCGGTGCTGGGGTCCATGCGCCTGCGGGACATACGGCCCCAGCACCTAAACCGCCTCTATCAGGAGCTTTTGGCCCCCGGGGCCCGGGCCGACAACGAGCGGGCCCAGGCAAAGCCCCAGCTGTGGGAGGCCCTGGAGGAGCGGGGCCTTCTGGGGGATGTGACGGACCGGGAGGGCAAACGCATCAGCCTGGAGCGCCTGCGCAAGGGCCAGGCTGTAAAGCCCGCCACGGCCCAGCGCATCGCCGGGGCCCTGGGGCTGCCGGTGCAGAGCCTTTTTACCCTTTTGAGAGAGGAAAGGACCCTGAGCAGCCGCACGGTGATGAACTGCCACCTGCTCATATCCACGGTGCTGGGCCAGGCGGAAAAGGAAATGCTCATCCCCTTTAACCCCGCCCGCCGGGCCACCCCGCCCAAACGGGAGGGGGGCGACCCCAACTATTTCCAGGAGGATGAGGTGGGGCAGATCTTAAAGGCCCTGGAGAGCGAGCCCCTGAAATGGCGGGCGGCGGTGTATGTGCTGCTGGTGTCCGGCTGCCGCCGGGGGGAGCTTCTGGGCTTAAAGTGGGAAAAGATAGACTGGGAAAAGGGCACCATCCGCATCGACTGCGCCATGCAGTACGCCCCGGACCGGGGGGTCTATGAGAGCGCACCCAAGACAAAGGATTCCGTGCGGACCCTGCGCCTGCCGGAGGAGGCCTTCGCCCTTCTGGAGGAGTACAGGCAGTGGCAGGAGGCCTATAAGCGCTGTGAGGGGGCAAAGTGGAAGGAATCGCCTTATGTGTTCACCGGGGAGCACGGGGGGCCCATGAACCCCTCTCAGCTGGGGAACTGGCTGACCCGCTTTGAAAAGCGCCACGACCTGCCTCACCTGAACCCCCACGCCTTTCGCCACACCATGACGAGCCTTTTGCTTTTCAGCGGCGTGGACAGCATCAGCGTCAGCCACCGGCTGGGGCACTCCAGCGTGGCTACCACCACTACCATCTACGGCCATCTGATGAAGCAGGCCGAGGACAGGATCAGCGGAAAAATGGAGGAACTGCTGGCCCAGGCCCGCCAGAGCGCCGGGCCGGCCCCGGAGCCCAAAAAAGACCCGGTTGAATAAAAGTTGAACGCGCGCCCCGGCCCCGTCCCCCGAAAAGCCCTTTCCCTTTGGGGGATAGGCCGGGGCGATGTTGAACGGAAGTTGAATTCCCCCCGCCTGGCCGCCGCATTTTCCCGCATAAACACAGGCGGAAAGGGCCAAGAGTGTGAGAATATAGATAACTTCCACTCGCAGGCGGAAAAGGCCGAGCGAGAATCTA
>CANRZD010000130.1 GCA_947644325.1 uncultured Clostridia bacterium | reverse complement strand
AAATTCACAATTTATTGCCTTTACAGGCTTGCAATTTGCCAAAACAAGGAGTATACTATAAGCACATCTAGTTTATAAAACCAGATAATCTATTTTGGAAGGGTGTGTCATATGGAACAGGCCATAAAGATGAACCGCATACAGCGAAAAGAGCAGCAGGAGCGAAAGCGCCGAAGCCTGGGGCTGCCCCGGTACACCCTGGGGGAGGAGATCTTCTCCTCCGTGTCCCACGGGGTGTCGGCGCTGCTGGCGGTGGCGGGGCTGGTGCTGCTGCTGGTCTTCTGCGAGAAGACGCCCCTTAAGGTCAGCTGCGTTTCCATCTACGGGGCCACCATGGTGCTGCTCTACACCGTGTCCACCGTGTACCACGCCCTGGGGCTCAATAAGGCCAAGGTAATCTTCCGCTCCCTGGACCACTGCACCATCTTCCTTCTCATCGCCGGAACGTACACGCCCATTACCCTTCTGAGCCTGGGGGGCGTACAGGGCTGGGTGATGTTCGGCACCGTGTGGGCTGCGGCGCTTCTGGGCATCGTCTTGAACGCCGTAAGCGTGGAGCGCTTCAAGATCCTCTCCATGGTCTGCTATTTAGCCATGGGCTGGGTGGTGGTCTTCGCCATGAAGACCATAACGCAAAACGTCCCCCCCATAGGCTTCTGGTGCCTGCTGGCGGGCGGCCTGTGCTACACCCTGGGGGCCGCCCTCTACGGCCTGGGCAAGAAGATCCCCTATATCCACTCGGTGTTCCACCTGTTCGTGCTGGCGGGCAGCGTGCTGCACACGGTCACCGTCTACCAGATCGTAAAATGACATAAACACCGCCCGCCCCCACTATACATGGAGTATGGGGGTGGGTTTTTTATGCGCAGACAAAAAGGCGTCTTCGCCATCTTCAAAATCAACCTGAAAATGCTGGGCCTTCTCACCCTGTGCCTTCTGCTGGGGGCCGGGGCCCTTATCACCGCCGCGGCCACGGCCGAGGGGGTGGAGGTGCCCATCGTCATGTACCACTCCGTCTTAAAGGACGAGAGCCGCCACGGGCAGTACGTGATCTCCCCGGCGGAGCTGGAAAGCGACCTCAAGTACCTGCGGGATCATGGCTACACCACCATCCTCATAGAGGACCTGATCGCCTACACCCAGGGGGGCCCCCTGCCGGAAAAGCCCGTGCTGCTGACCTTTGACGACGGCTACTACAATAACTACCTGTACGCCTTCCCATTGGCAAAGAAGTATAAGAGCAAGTTCGTCATTTCCCCCATCGGCCGCTTCAGCGACCTCTACACCGAGACCCCGGACGAAAACGCCTACTACTCCCACTGCACCTGGGATGAGCTCAGGGAGATGGCGGGCTCGGGCCTTGTGGAGATACAGAACCACAGCTACAACCTGCACCAGAGCGACGGGGGCCGGCTGGGGGTAAAGAAGCTTAAAAGTGAATCGGACGCCCAGTACAAGACCCTGCTTACCGGGGACCTGCAGCAGGCCCAGGACGCCATTGAGGCCGGGGCGGGGGTGAGGCCCACGGCCTTCGCGTACCCCTTCGGGGCCTTCAGCAAGGGTACGCCGGAGCTTATAAAGGGCATGGGCTTTTCCTGCACCCTTTCCTGCGAAGAGAAGGTCTGCCGGGTCACCCGGGACCCGGAGTCCCTTTACGGCCTGGGGCGCTTCCTGCGGCGGTCCGGGGTGAGCTCAAAGGAATTCTTCGAGACCAAAATGAAGCTGGGGGCATGACCATGGCGGCGGTACTGCGGGACCTTCTGTGGGGCTGGCCCACCCTGGCCCTGATCCTCTCGGCAGGGGCCTACTTTTCCTACGAGACCTGCTTTTTCCAGGTGCGCAAGACTTTCCATTGGCTCTCCGCGGCCCTTCATTCCCGGGGGCGCGGGGGGAAGGGCGTCAGCCCCTTTCAGGCCCTGACCGCCGCCCTGGCGGGCTCCATCGGCACGGGCAACATCGTGGGGGTGGCGGCGGCCGTGGCCGTAGGCGGCCCCGGGGCCCTTTTCTGGATGTGGGCTTCCTCCCTTCTGGGCATGATGACGGTCTTCATGGAAAACTACCTGTGCGCACGCTTTCGCCCCCTGGGGGGCCGGGGTACCGGGGCTCTGCGGTATATCCAGCGGGCGGGGCGCTTGGGGGGGAAGCTGGCCCTGGTGTACGCCGGGGGCTGCTGCCTATCCTCCCTGGGCATGGGCAACATGGTGCAGATGCACGCCTTCTCCACCGCCTGCCAGGACCTGGGGGCCCCCCTGTGGCTGGCGGCGGCAATGGCGGGGGCGCTGCTCTTTTTCGTGGCCCGGGGCGGCATGGGCTTCGCGGTAAAGATCACCGAAAAGCTGGTGCCCTTCATGACGGCCCTGTTCCTGGGGGCCTCCTGCGTGGTGCTGTGGGTCTTCCGGGGGAACCTGCCCGGGGCCTTTGCCTCTATCTGGCAGGGGGCCTTCTCCCTGCGGGCCGGGGCCGGGGGCACGGCGGGCATGATGCTGGCCATGAAGACCGGCATTTCCCGGGGGGTCTTTACCAACGAAGCGGGCCTGGGCAGCTCGGCCTTTGCCTATGAAGAAGTAGAGGGCCGCTCCCCCCTAGAGCTGGGGTACCTGGGCATCTTCCAGGTTTTCCTGGACACACTGGTCATGTGCACGGTCACGGGGCTGTGCATCCTGTGCTGCCCGGGCCCGGGGCTCTCCGGCGCCCAGATGACCTTTTACCCCTACGAGCAGGCCATGGGGCCCTGGGGGCGGCGGGCGGTGTCCTTGTGCACGGTGCTCTTTGCCCTGGCCACGGCGGTGGCCTGGTGCTGCTACGGCCGCGGGGGGCTTTTCTACCTGACAAAGGGCCGGGGCCGGGAGCTGTTTGCCCTGGCCTCGGCGGGGGCGGCGGTCTTCGGGTGCCTGCTGCCCTTAGAGGTCGTCTTCCAGCTGGGGGACGCCTTCAACGGCCTTATGGCCATCCCCAACGTCATCGCATTGTTCCTGCTGGGGAGAAAAGGGCTTTCCTGGCTCTGCCGGGAGGAGCAGAAAAAGGGCCCTGGATAAAATATACAAAATGGTAAATT
>CANRZD010000129.1 GCA_947644325.1 uncultured Clostridia bacterium | reverse complement strand
GGGCGTCCCGGTAGCCAGCCATGGCCCGCTCGATGTCATTGATGGGCGGCGAGTTCCGGGCGCATATCTCCGCGGCCCGGCTCTCCATGTTCCCGGCCCGGCAGGCGATGAGCAGCGCCCGCACCCGCCCGGCCCGCTCCAGGGTGCTGTAAATGCCCGGGTACGCCTGCTTGTGCCCCAGCAGCCGGGCCTGCTGCAGGCGCACTTCTTCCAGCAGACGGATGACGCCCTGTGGGGGCGAGCGGAGGACGGAATCTTCAAACATATGCAGATGAGCCATGGATACCACCGGCCTTTCCCGGGAATTTGTGCAAAAGCGCACGGAAAAACACTACATATAGTATAACCCGGGATTCGACAGAATGCAAGTAAAACCTGCAAATAAAAATATGTGCAGGTTTTCATATGCAGATAAATATATGCAGATGTTTTTAGAACGGGTTGCCCTGGCCGCCCTTATCCAGCCCGAAGAAGGTCAATGCCTTTTGGATGAACAGGTCCCAGAAGCGCCACTCGTGGGTGTAGCCCTGGCACTCCTCAAAGGTGGCGGGCAGGCCGATCTCTTGCGCGTAGGCCTTGAATTCGCAGTACCGCTTCCAGATCAGGGTGTCCTCCGTGCCGCAGCAGAAGTAGAGCTTGGGCAGGTCCCCCTCCTTCATGAGCTCCGGCAGGCGCTCCCACACGTTCACCACCGAGTCCTTGTAGGCCTCCAGCCCCCCGAAGGCGGCTACCACGTTCTGCACGCGGCGGTTGAAGACCGTCTGCTCGCCGCCCGCGGCCTTGCCGTCGTAAGCGGGCGTCTGCATCTGACGGATATTGGAGGGGGCGTTTGAGAGGCTGGCGGCCCCGGCGAACTTCTCCGGGTGGCCGATGGCGTACTGCATGGCCCCGCTGCCGCCCATGGAAAGGCCCGCGATGAAGTTGTCCTCACGCTTGTCCGACGCCGGGAACCAGCCCTGCACCAGGGGCATCAGCTCCTCAAAGAGATAGTCCCAGGCGTTGTAGCCGGTGCAGAAGTTGGGCCAGTTCACGTAGTTGGAGTTGTTGGCGCTGGGCATCACCACGATCAGGTCCCGCTCGCAGGCATATAGCTCGATGTTACTCTTGCGTATCCAGTCGGTGTAGTCGCCGAAGGTGCCGTGCAGCAGCCACAGGACCTTGTACTTTTCGCCGCCGCCGTAAAACTCCTTGGGGGTCTTCTGCCGGGGCTTGTCGGGCAGTATAATGTTTACGTCGGTGTTGGTGGCTAAGTATTCGCTTTCAAAGTTTAAGTGTACAAGTGCCATGGTGTCTCCTCCTTATTCGCCGATGTGCCCGGAGCTCAGGCCCTCTACCGGCCCGCCCAGGGGCAGCCACTCCATGCACTCTCCGATGTGCTTGTCCCAGAAGACCCAGTCGTGGCCCCCGGGGCCCTCGTGCCAGTCCACCTCGTACCCCAGGGAAAGCAGCAGGTCCCGGTAGTCCCGGTTGGCGGCCATCAGGTCGTCCTCGGTGCCGCAGGCCATGTAGAATTTAGGCTTCTGGGGGTTCCCGGCGGTCTTCTGGGCCAGGGCGTTATAGTCCCACTCGCTGCCCTTTACGGTAGAGAGGTCATTGAAAATAGACTCCCCGTAGCCCTTATTGGTAAAGATATTGTCCGTGTACTCCGTGGCGTTCAAGAAATTGCTCTCCAGCACATAGGCCGAAGACAGGGCGACAACATGGCTGAAGGTGTCCGCGAAGCGCAGGCCGTTGATGGTGGCGCCGTAGCCCCCCATGGAAAGGCCCCCGATAAAGGTGTCCTCCCGCCTGCGGGAGAGGGGGAAGGTGCGGCGGGTGAAGTCCACCAGCTCGCGGCCGATGAAGGTGCTGTACAGGTTGCCGGCCTTCACGTTGTCCACATAAAAGCTGTTGTCCCCGCTGGGCATGACCACCGCCAGGTCGTGGTCCTGGGCCCAGGTCTGCACCCGGGTGCCGCTGACCCAGTCGGTGTAGTTGCCGAAAAGGCCGTGGAGCAGGTAGAGGGTCTTAAAGGGCTTTTCCTCCTGCAGGGCGGGTTTGCCGTCCGGGCCGAAGACCCGCTTGTCCGTAGGCAGCACCACCTGTATGGGCACCGTGCGGTTTAAGCAGTTGGAGAAAAAATTGCATTGGATAAGAGCCATAGGGAACCATCCTCCTTCAAAGGGCGGGGCGCGCCCCGCGTTTTTTTTATATTATACGCCCCATTTCCCTTTCCCGCAAGGCCGAAAAAATTTCAAAGCTTTGTTGACGCGTGCCCGGGCCCTGTGATATAATAGTAGTACGATTTGGAGGGTGATCTTTATGATAGGCGCATTATCGGCTTATTCACGAGTATATAATGTTAACCTCAGCCGGGTGGACCTCTATAACCGCCGCTCGCAGCCCGAGGCCCCGGTGCAGCCCGTGGGGCCTGTGCCCACGGCCACGGCCCAGCAGGCCCAGCCCGCGGCGTATAGTGAGCGGCTGCCCAGCGAGTTCTCGCCGTACTCCATGCCCATGCTGCCAGGCAGCGCCGAGGCGGAGATGGCAAACCGCGCCCGGGTGCAACTTCCCGGGGAGCAGGCCCAGGCGGGCGTGCAGCCTCAGACGGCAGGGGAGCAGGCGGCACGGCTGCCCAGCTGGCCCGGTGCGAACGCCGCCGAGGCCCTAGTGCGCATGCGCATCCAATACGGCCCTGAGAACGGGGGGGAGAGCGCCGAGACCGGCGCCGTGGCCGCCCAGGAGGCCCTGGAGGAGGGCAAGTGCGAGACCTGCGAAAAGCGCAAATACCAGGACGGCTCTGACGACAGCACCGTGTCCTTCCAGAGCCCCACCCGCATCGACCCGGACATGGTGGCCTCGGCGGTGCGGGGCCATGAAATGGAGCACGTGGCCCACGAGCAGGCAAAGGCCCAGCAGGAGGACCGCAAGGTCGTAAGCCAGACCGTGACCCTGCATACGGACATCTGCCCCGAGTGCGGCAAGGCGTACATCTCCGGCGGCACCACCCGCACGGTGACAAAGGCGAACCCCCAGCCCCAGGCCCCTGAGGAGGAAGACCCCCAGGCGGCGTAAGTGAGAAGTCCGGCCCTGGGCCCGCGCCCGGGGCTTTGCTTTTTTTGCAGGATATGTCCCTTGCGTCTTGCATTTTCCCGG
>CANRZD010000128.1 GCA_947644325.1 uncultured Clostridia bacterium | reverse complement strand
GGACGCCGACAATCTGGAACAGGCTTTCAAGGAGTTCACCGCCAAGAAGCTGTCGCGGGAGGCCAAGCCCTCCATCCGCAAGGCGCTGTCCGTCCTGCGGGAAGCGGCTGGCCGGAACGTCCAGCGGGCCAAGGAGAAGATCAGGGAAAGGGGGATGGAACGGTGAAGCCGGATGTAAAGAAAATCATCATCACCAACCTGCCCTATCTGCTGTTCGTGTGGCTGTTCGGCAAGGTGGGCGAGGCGTGGCGGCTGGCGGCGGGGGCGGACGCCTCCCAAAAGATGCTCCACTTCATGGACAGCCTGGCGGCGGCGTTCGCCAACGGCCTGCCCAGCTTCCACCCCTTTGACCTGTGTATCGGCATAGCGGGCGCAGCTCTGGTGCGGCTGGCGGTGTACCTGAAAGGTAAGAACGCCAAGAAATGGCCCCTCCTAAGTCTAACAGCCGAACGCTTCCTATTGCCGACCTTGCCCTGCCGTTCTTCCTGAAACAGTTTACCATGCAGGAAGAACAGCGGGCGCAAGCGGCCCAAGAGGGCAAGCCCTATTATGACAATGACCTTGTTGTGGCAAGGCCCAACGGCGTACCTATGCCCGCATCCTGGATTTCTGGCAGCTTCGGCAAGATGCTGGAAGATGTAGGCCTGCCTCGTATCAGATTTCACGATCTGCGGCACAGCGCGGCCACCAATATGCACCAGCTTACCGGCGACTTCTATACGGTGGGCGAAATTTTGGGGCATACCCTGGCCGGTATCAATGCGTCGTTGGGCCTGTCAATGAACTTTGAAGCTGTCACCGCCCGCTATGTAGATGTGCGGTTTGAGCGGAAAAAGGAAGTGCTGGAAGCGTATCACGGCGCATTGAAAGAAACGGCGTCACCCAAGAGGGAGGCAACCGCCCCCAAAGCTGCCAAGGGCACCACAAAGAAAAAAAACCATGAAATGGAGCTGTAACGGCCATATCTCTTTATAGTTTCCCGCAACCTTTTACAAGGGTTCGCTGAATTTGGGCACCATTTGGGCACCATTGGCCGTTTTATCCCGTAATCCCAAGCGGATAAAAAGGGGCCGCAGACCTGCAAGAATGTAGTATTCATGCGGATTTGCGGCCTCTTTAGCATCCAAGCCCGACCTACAATCACGGCGGATAAGAGGAAAATCAAAAATTATTTCAAAAAATTTTACCAGCCGTCCAGCCCCGCCCGCTGCATGGCCCCCAGAAGCTTCGCCTTCAGGTCCGGGAACCGGCCCTCTAAGGCGGAGATCAGCTCCTCCGTGTCCTTCCGGGCGGTAAGGCCGTCGGCGGGACAGCCGCTCTTTACCACGGGCAGGCCCATGCGGGCGCAGGCCTTTGCGATCTCCCGCTCTTCGCAGAAGACAAGGGGCCGCAGCAGCGTGATCTTCTTCCGGCTCAGGTAGCTCTTAGGCGAAAAGCACCCCAGCTTGCCCCCATAAAAAAGGTTCATTAATAAGGTCTGGGCCGCGTCGTCCTGATGATGGCCCAATGCCAGCTTATTGGCCCCCTCCCGCACGCATATATTATGAAGGATGCCCCGGCGCATACGCGCGCACAGGCTGCAGGGGTTGGGCTCCTTGCGCTCCTCAAATATGACCCGCCCCAGATTTGTCTTTTCTATAATATAGGGCACCCCCAGCTCCCCGCACAGCCGGGCAATGGGTGAAAGGTCCATCTCCCGCCCCCCGAAGCAGGGGTCGGCGGTGACGGCCAGCAGGGAGAAGCGCCTGGGGTAGTACCGGGCCAGAGCCGCCAGGGCGCACAAAAGGAAAAGCGAGTCCTTCCCCCCGGACACCCCCACGGCGATTTTGTCGCCCTCCTCGATCATCTGGTACTTCTCCACAGCCGCCCGTACCTTGCCGGATAGTTTTTCCATAGGAACACCCCCCGCTTATAATACCGAAAAACGGGCAAAAAGGCAAGTAGTCTCGCAGAAATACTATATATAGAGCATACAGAATAAATAAACTCAACATTTTGCGATTTCCCCTCTTTCCCGAATTTTTTTCAAAAAAAAGCTTGCATTTTGCCGCGGGGAGTGGTATTATAATAAAGCCGTCGAGAGAGGCGGCAAAAAAGTTGGTGTTGATTACGGCGGGGGTCCACCCGTTCCCATCCCGAACACGGAAGTTAAGCCCGTTCGTGCCGACAATACTTGGCTGGCGACGGCCCGGGAAGATAGGTGTTCGCCAACATCTGAAAGCAGTCACCCAATAGGGTGGCTGTTTTTGTTTTGCGTTTTCTTTCCTTTTTATGCTCACTTCAAAAATCGGAAGGGAGTATGGACGAGATAATATAGTGAAAACGGGAGAAAACAAGAGGTCATCGTGCGCCAAATCAAAAAATAGGGGAAAGGGTGTTGACTTTGCCCTGTGGGTGTGGTATCATGTAGACCGTGCAAAAAGACGAATCAAGACAAATGGAGGTTAGAAAAGCTATGTCAACTACGATGCCAAAAGCCGGGCAGGTAGAGCGGAAATGGTATGTCATCGACGCCGCCGGCAAGCCCCTGGGCCGCGTGGCCGCCCAGGCGGCGGTGCTGCTGCGGGGCAAGCATAAGCCCACCTTCGCGCCCCATGTGGACTGCGGCGACCATGTGATCGTCATCAACTGCAAGGACGCCGTCCTCACCGGCGGCAAGGCGGAGAAGAAATATTACTACCGCCACACCGGGTACATCGGCCATCTGAAGGCCGTGCGCTACGACACCCTGATGAAGACCAAGCCCGAGATGGCCATGGAGCTTGCCGTGAAGGGCATGGTCCCCCAGAACTCCATCGGGCGCAGCGCCATGGGCAGGCTGCGGGCCTATGCCGGCAGCGAGCACAAGCACGCCGCACAGAAGCCCGACACCTGGAATATGTGAGAGGAGGACGTTGACCTATGTATGAAACCGCACCTTATTTCTACGGAACCGGCAGAAGGAAGAGCTCGGTAGCCCGCGTCCGCGTTTACCAGGGCACCGGCAAGGTCACCATCAACGACCGTGACATCGACGACTACTTTGGCCTGGAGACCCTGAAGTATATTGTACGCCAGCCTCTGACCCTGACGGGCACCGAGGGCAAGTTTGACATCGTGTGCCGGGTGTCCGGCGGCGGCGTCACCGGCCAGGCCGGCGCCATCCGCCACGGCGTGGCCCGTGCCCTGCTGCAGTATGACAGCGAGAACCTGCGCCCCGCCCTAAAGAAGGCCGGGTTCCTGACCCGCGATCCCAGAATGAAGGAACGCAAGAAGTACGGCCTGAAGGCCGCCCGCCGCGCGCCGCAGTTCTCCAAGAGATAGTTTCCATCTCAAAACCCCTCAAACCCCCTGGAACCCAAGGCTTAATAGTGACAAGTAACTATTTGCC
>CANRZD010000127.1 GCA_947644325.1 uncultured Clostridia bacterium | reverse complement strand
GACGTGCCCAACGTCACCTTCCCCTGCGCCACCCTCACAGACCCGGAGACCGGGCGCATCACCATCTACTACGGCGCCGCCGACACCGTGACGGGCCTTGCCTTCACCACCGTGGACGAGCTGCTCTCTTATATGCGCCAGTACCCCATGGAGGTGGGGGATCAGGAGAATAAGTAAAAAAAGCCGAGCCCTGGGGCAGCCCGGGGCTCTTGACTTTTTCATAGGGGTGCGCTATAATAGAACAAATGTTTTATATAAAAGAGGTGCACCCTATGGTAAACAAAGAGTACCGCTATGAGACCCCGCGCTTTATCCTGCGGCAGGTTGTCCGGGAGGACGCCCCCGCCCTGCTGAAATGCTACAGCGACCCCGCCGCCGTGGCGTTGATGAACGACGACAACTGTGTTGGCGGGTTCTTGTTCCAGACCCTTGAGGAGATGGAGCAGGCTATCCACTTCTGGAACCATGACGTCTTCGAATACGCCCGGCCGGCGGTCATTGACAAGCAGACAGGGGAGCCTATCGGCACCCTGGAGGTTTTCGGCGGGGAGACGGGCGTCCTGCGGGTAGACCTGCGGGCCGACTATGAGCGGGAAGACGTGCTGCGGGAGCTCTACGGGCTGGCGGCACAGGACTTTATGGGAGACTTCCCCATGGGGGCCATGGTCACAAAGGCCGTGCCCGATGCCGTGGCCCGGCGCAGGGTGCTGGCGGAGCTGGGCTTTGCGGGGCCGGAGAGCTTCCGGGGGTACGGACACTATTACAGGAAAGGATGATACACATGAGGGAAAAAGCATTGGCGCTCCTAAAGGAGTATAACGAAAACCAGGCGCTGGTCACCCACGGGCTGGCGGTGGAGGCCATTATGCGGCACTACGCCGGGAAGCTGGGGGAGGACGTGGAGTACTGGGGCTGCGTGGGCCTTCTGCACGACGTGGACTATGAGAAATACCCCGAGGAGCACTGCAAAAAGGCCGTGGAGATTCTGCAGGGGGCCGGGTTCGACGAGAGATTCATCCATGCGGTGGTGTGCCACGGGTACGGCCTTTGCAGCGACGTGGAGCCGGAGCTTCCCATGGAAAAGGTGCTCTACACCGTAGACGAGCTCAGCGGGCTCATCAACGCCGCGGCCATCCTGCGGCCCTCCCATTCCGTTATGGACCTGGAGGTAAAGTCTGTAAAGAAGAAGTTCAAGGATAAGAAGTTCGCCGCCGGGGTCAACCGGGAGGTCATCCTGGACGGCTGTGAGCGCATGGGCGCAGAGCTGGACGAGGTCATCGGAGAGTGCATAGAGGGGATGCGGGAAAACCACGAGGCCCTGGGCCTTTGAGCGCCCAAAAGCCATAAAAACGCAAAGCGTGCCGGACAATGCTGCCCGGCACGCTTTTTTGCACTCTTTTAGTCTTTATAGCGCAGTTCCTCTGGCACCCGGTAGACCATGCCGTAGAGCCTGCCCTCTTCCTTCTTCAGGACCGGCATGTACACTTCCCCGCCGTCTTCCCCGTATCCGGAGCGGTAGACGCCGTTCTCGTCGAACTCCAGCATGTCGAAGTCCCGCAGGAAGCTGATGCCCGTGCCTATCCGGGCCTCATAGACTTCCTTGCCGGTGACGTCCTCCACGCTGTCCTCCAGCAGCTCACAGTCTTCTAAGGGGAGGGTCGTGTAGTAGTCAAACTGGGCATTCCAGCGGGCTATATCCTCCTCGCTTGTTTTACCGCAGCCCGCGATGCCCATCCCTGTGGAGCCCGTAAGGTCCACGGAAAGGTCCGCCGCCTGGGTCTGGCCGTCCCGGAAGGTGGCCACGGCCTTTATGCCGATGCTGTCCGGGTGGTCCATGGTGTCTTCCGCCGGGCCGCACCAGAAAAGCAGCACGCCGTCCAGGTCCGTCTGGTCCCGCAGGGTGAGGGTGTCGCCGATGGGTTCGAACACATCCCCGTACACGGCCAGGCGGCTGTCGGCCCCCACGTACAGCTGGGGCGGGTTTTCTCCGGCCCGGGGGTCGCCGATGATCTGTTTCGCGAAGGAGCCCTCTTTGGCGATGAAATCCACGCTCTGCAGGTTCTCCCCCTCGTATTTCAGGCACAGGTTGATATACAGGGTCTCCCCGTCAAAGTAAGAGCCTATCACATCCTGGGCCTCCACCAGCCGGGAGGCCTCCAGGGGCTGGGCCGGGTCCCCGGCCTCCAGGGCGTAGGCCGTCACGGAGAAGCGGTTGCCCTCTTGGGGCCTGCCGCCCCACAGGGCCAATAGCAGCACCACGCACAGGCAGGCGGCCGCAGCCCCCCAGGGGGCCCAGCGGCGCTTTCTGGGGGCGGGAGGGTCCCCCGCCGCCTCCAGCACGTAGCCGGGGTCGATCTGTTCCATTTCCTGTAAGAGCTCATAGCCTTTCATAGGTCGTATCCCTCCTGTTCAAAGTATTCCTTCAGCCCCCGGCGCATGCGCAGGAGCATGGTCTTCACCTTGCTCTGAGAAAAGCCGCAGCGCCGGGCGATGTCAGCGATGGGGTCCATGTACCAGTAGCGGCGCAGGAACACATAGCGCTTTTCCGGGGTGAGCGTGCCCAAAAAGCCGTCTAGGGCCTGCCGTAGAGTGAGCTGGTCCAGGCGGCGCTCCAGGTCGTCGGGGGCGGGCAGGCACTGTTCCATTTCGGCGGTCAGCTCCTGAAGGAAGGCCCCGCGCTTGAGCCGGGCCCGGTCCCGGCAGACGTTCAAGGACAGGTGCCGGGTGATGCGGGCCAGAAAGGCGTACAGATACCCCCGGGGCTCATGGGGCGGTATGGCCTCCCAGGCCGCAAGGTAGGTGCCGTTTTCGCACTCCTCGGCGGCCTGCCAGTCCCCCACGATGCCGAAGGACAGGGACCGCAGGCGGGGGCCGTACTTCTCCGCCGTGGCCCCTATGGCGGCTTCGTCCCGCCCCATGTACAGCTCCACGATCTTTTCGTCCTCCACGCTCCCGCCTCCCTTCACTAGTATAAGCACCCTTTGGCCCCCGGGGGTCGCGCCCTTCTGGGGATAGTATAGCACTTTTTTTGTATGTCCGGTTTTCGAAAACCTATAAAATTTTGAAGGCTCCCTTATTTTTCCGAAACACCTGACGATATACTGGGTGTAAGGCAAAAGGAACTGCCTTGCGAAGAATATTCGGAAATATTTACTTTTCCGAATAGCCCCGATTTCAACAGCCATGCGCAGGCTGCTTGAAATACCCATTGCGCGGCGCCGCCCCCGCAGCCCGGCCGGATGCCCCAGCGGCAAAGCGCAAACTCAGGTGTGAAGGATCACGCCGAAAAAAATATTTTTTGAAGGAGCAAAAAATTATGCGTATTCAACACAACATTATGGCGATGAACGCCTACCGGAACTACAACACCAACACTTCCGCCCTGAGCAAGAACCTGGAGAAACTGTCCTCCGGCTACAAGATCAACCGCGCCGGTGACGACGCCG
>CANRZD010000126.1 GCA_947644325.1 uncultured Clostridia bacterium | reverse complement strand
TGCGGGAAGTGGAGAGCGATTTCCGGCTCGTGGCGGCCACCAACCGCGATCTGGACGACATGGTGCAGATGGACCTTTACCGCAGCGATCTGCGCTTCCGGCTGCGCGGCATGACCATCCACGTGCCGCCGCTGCGCCGCCGCGTCGAAGACATCCCCTTGCTGGCCGAGCATTTCGTGGACCGCTACTGCCAACGGCACGGGTTGCCGGTCAAGGAAATAACCTCCGGCTTCCATGACATGCTCGCGGCCTACTCATGGCCGGGCAACGTACGCGAGCTGCGCCACACCATCGAACGGGCCTGTGCCGCCGCCGGAGACGGCGGGCAACTCTTTATGCGCCACCTGCCCACGGAAATCCGTATCGAACTGGCCAGAAAACGCCTCGGCCACCTTGCCGCGCCCTCCCCCGCCGTCCACGCCGGGCCAAGCGACGTGCCCGCCTCTCCAGCGCCAAGCGCCCCCGAGAGCTTCCCGACCCTGCGCGACATGAAGGCCAAGGCGGAACGGGAGTATCTCGCCGGGCTCTTCGCCGCCTGCGGTGGAGACGTGCGCCGGGCATCGCGGGCGTCTCGCGCGGGCATTTCTACGAGCTGCTGCGCAAATACGGGCTGGAAAGGACGCCTCCCGAAGGCTGGGCCATGCCCGCAAAAGACAGATAATAGAGTGAGATTATTAAAAAATACTCACAACGCCAGCGTGGTTTCCGTACTGAAAGCACTCTGTTGAAATACGGGGGTGACCCGTCCCCCGCACATCGCAGCACAGAAGAGCCCCCCAGGATCAAGGGCACGGCATCCCCATGTTGGGGCCTCCCCGAAAAAAAGGAAGGGAAGGGTCTTACCGTCTCCGCTTGGGAGAAGGGGCTTTTTTGGGGCCTGTCAGACGCTTATAGAGAGTGACGGCACCAATGACGGCGATGAGAAGAAGAAACGGTACTCCCGTGGGCGTTACCTCCAAAAACGCCAAGCCGCCCGGCCCGAACAAGTGACCGCACGCCGCAAGGGCTACAAGGCTGGCCTTTGATCCCGACGCCGTCCAGTTAAGAAAGGCGACGATAAGACCGTAGGCCAGCACAATGGCAAAAGCCGGTGACGCAGCCACAAAAAGTAAAACAAGCCCTTTCCACGGCATGCTCAACGGGAAAATCCACTTAGCCATATAGGAAGCCGCCCACGCCACAACAACACCAATCACCGCTCGTTTCACCCTCTCGCCATTCATATCCGCTCCCCTCCTGTGCAGCCTGTCCCGCCTTGCGCCGCTTCCGCCAAGGCCGCGTGTCCGAAGCAGGCAAAACCTCTCAAAAGTGCGGGGTCATGCGCTTCACCCCTCGTCCTCCCCTGTCTCCCCGGACGCCTCCCCAAGGTTGCGGGCAATCCTTCGTCTCCGCGCGGCCCCGGCATCCGGCATTGCGGCATGGGACCTTCCCCTCGCTGAGAAGCCGTCTTCCGCTCTTCCCCTAGGAAGATGCGGGCGCTGAAAGCTGAAACCCCGCCCGCTTTATCCTCATGGAAGCCTCCCGCTTCTTTCCCCTTGGCCGCATCGTCAGCGGACGCCATCTCAATACGGCGCCCTCACGCCGGGGCCACCGGTTTCATCTTCCTCCGTGCGGCTATCCCTTTGTGCTGAGATGAGACGGGGCCGCAGGGGACATGTGAACACGCTACAAATAAAATCTATTTTTCGAGATGTTGCCCTGTATTTCGTCGGAGAAAAGGATTTTTCCCGCTCTCTCCCCAAAAGGAGGACAGGCCGAATAGCCTCAACAGGCCCTGGCGCGTGTCGCCATCTCTTTTAATCAATTGATTTTATCACAAAAAATGACGGCGGCATCACTATACTTCTTCCAATAAGAGAAATATCTTCTCCGCCTTACAACCATTCTGCCTAGTCCGTAGCGGCTCCCGCCTCCCAGCGGGCCCCGACGATACGGAAAACGCCGTCCTCGCCCTTCTGCCAATACAGGCGGCGTATCCCGGAAAAGGCGCTTCCGCCGGGCGCGGTCCCTCGTTGGGAGAACCACGAAACCCAATACCCCGGCCCCTCAAGCACCTGTACCGGGCCGATGTCGGTTTTTCCCGGCCTATTACGAAACGCTTCCTGTTCCCTTTGCAGACGGGTAGCCAAGGCCCTGCCCGACGCGGAGGCGGCGTAATAGCCTTCCATACTTCCCCCGGCGCGCCATGCCTCGTACCAGCCGCGCGTTCGCCTCTCCACCCGGCCCGCGGCTTCTAAAGCCGCTCCGCCGTTCCCGGTGCGGAGGCGTTCCGCGATGATCACGGGCGTCCCTGTTTTCAGACGATGGCTCAAGATGGACATGTCGTCAAGGTCGACCACTACGCAGCCGTGGCTTTCATAGGGCGTTACGGGCCGCCCCCGGCTGTGCAGCCAGATGCCCGATCCGGTCTTGCCGCGCAACCTGTCCACCGGGTTGGGATAATCGAGCGGGTAGGCGATGCCGCCGTACTCTTGAAAATCCAATCCCGAAGTCCGCTTGCCCGTCATAAAATAGACGCCTTCAGGGGTTTTCAGATCGCCCCGCACGCGCTTGTCGCCGGGCTTGCACCCCGTAGAGCAGACGTAATCCCTTGGCGTCCCCGGGCTGACCAGCACAAGGCGCTGCCGCGATTTGTCCACGGCCACGAGAGGAGCCTCGGAGGAGTCCGGGACCCTTGCCTCCCACGCCCGGGCGTCCGCCGCGCACAACAAACCAAGGGCCAAGAGCCACTTTCCTGCACTCCGTTTCAACGGCATATTCCCTCCAGACGGCGTTTTGGGCCATCCTCACCAGAGGAAATTTTTTTGTCCATTCTTTTCACGGTGAGAGAAAACGCAAAAAGCCTCCCGAAATACGCCGGGAGGCTTTATCGTAAAAAAGGAACGCTTCCTTGAAGAAGCTCTGCGGGAATCAGTCCTCTTTCGCCAGCGCCACCAGCTCGGGACGGGTGAAGAGGGCGCGCAACTGATACCCGGCGGCTTCGATGGCCTCGCGGCCTCCTTCGCCCCGGTCGAGTACCGTGCACACGGCCACCACATTGAGGCCCGCGTCCTTCACGCGCTCGCAGGCTTTCATGAGCGAGCCGCCGGTCGTGACCACGTCCTCGACCATCGCCACCGGATCGCCGGGCTTGAAGTTGGAAAGGCCTTCCACGTACTGGTTGGTGCCGTGGCCCTTGGATTCCTTGCGCACGATGAGCCCGGCCAGGGGGCGGCCCTTTTCATGGGAAATGACGGTGGTGGCGGAAATGAGCGGGTCCGCGCCCAAGGTCATGCCTCCGATGCCCTTGATGTCCAGATCGGCCAGCAATTCGTTGAACAGCGTACCGATGAGCCACGAGCCCTCGGGGTGCAGCGCCGTCTGGCGGCAGTCAAAATAGTAGTCGCTCTTGCGGCCCGAGGCGAGGGTAAAATCCCCTTCGCGGTAGGAACGCTCAATCAGTATCTTGGCAAGGCGTTTTTTGAGTTCGCGCATGGTCGGCTCCTGTGGATGAACGTGGTTGTGGATACGGAACCGGGGGAGGGAACCATTCTGGTGAAGGGGGGAGCCCCCCCACCGTTACCCCCCCCCCCCCCCCCCCCC
>CANRZD010000125.1 GCA_947644325.1 uncultured Clostridia bacterium | reverse complement strand
CCCACGCAAGCCCCGAGCTCTTTTACGACGCCGCACAGGTGGCCCGAGGGCCCCTCGCTGCCTCCCACTCCAACGCCAAAGCCCTGTGCGGGCACCCCAGGAACCTGACGGATGAGCAGTTCTGTGTGATACGGGATTCCGGGGGGCTGGTGGGGCTCAACTTCTACAGGTCCTTCCTAAATGACCGCCCCGAAGAAGCGTCTATGGAGGACGTGCTGAGGCACGCGGAGCACTTCTTATCCCTGGGCGGCGAAGACGTGTTGGCCATGGGCGGCGACTGGGACGGGGCGGCCCTGCCGGGGGACATGGCGGCGGGCTTGGCTGCGGTGCCGGAACTGTACGAGCTTTTCCTGCGGCACAACTACCCGGAGGGCCTTTTGCGGAAAATCTTCTACGAAAACGCCGTCCGGCTGTTTGAAAGCGAGAATTTGCTTTGACAGAACGGGAAAATTGCGGTATAGTATTGGACGGACAAAGGAAAAAATCAAAGTAAAAGTGTGGGTGATATGTGGATGCACTATAAAAGTACCAGAAATTCCGGGCTGCGCCTGCCCGCCTCGCAGGTGATTGCCCAGGGTATTTCCCAGGAAGGCGGCCTTTTTGTGCCGGAAAGCCTGCCTCAGGTGCGGGAAAAGCTGCCCCTGTGGAAGGAAATGGACTACCGGGGGCTGGCAAAGGCGGTTTTCGCGGAGTTCCTGACGGATTTTTCGGAGGAAGAAATTTCCCAATGCGTGGAAAGGGCCTACGCCCCGGATAAGTTCGAGGGCGGGGAGCCTGTAAAGCTTGTTCCCTTGACGGACAGCAAATACCTGCTGGAGCTGTGGCACGGTCCCACCTGCGCCTTTAAGGACATGGCGCTGCAGATTCTGCCCCATTTCCTGACGAAGTCCCTGGAGAAATCGGCCCAGGGCAAAGAGGCGGTGATCCTGGTGGCCACCTCCGGCGACACGGGCAAGGCCGCCCTGGAGGGCTTCAAGGACGTGCCCGGCACCCGTATCCTGGTCTTCTACCCCCGGGACGGCGTGAGCCCCATGCAGAAACGCCAGATGGTCACCCAGGAAGGGGAAAACGTGGGGGTCTGCGCCATTGAGGGGAACTTCGACGACGCCCAGACCGCGGTAAAGGCCATCTTCACAGACCCGGGCATGAAGCGGGCCCTGGCAGAAAAGGGCATGATGTTCTCCTCCGCCAACTCCATCAACTGGGGGCGGCTGCTGCCGCAGATCGTATACTATTTCTATTCGTATCTGGAGCTCGTGCGCAGGGGCCGCGTCCATTCCCTGGAGGAGCCCATAAACATCGTGGTGCCCACAGGGAACTTTGGCAACATCCTGGCGGCCTACTACGCCAGCCGCATGGGCCTGCCTGTGAAGAAATTCATCTGCGCCTCCAACCGCAACAAGGTGCTGACGGATTTCATCCGCACCGGCGTCTACGACCGCAGGCGGGAATTTTACGCCACCTCCTCGCCCTCTATGGACATCCTGATCTCCAGCAACCTGGAGCGCCTGCTGTACGCCCTCTCCGGGGAAGACAGCCGGGCCCTGGCCGGGTGGATGGAGGATCTCAAAGAAAAGGGCGTCTACGACGTGGGGCCCCAGGTGCGGGAAAAGGTGCAGGGCCTCTTCTACGGAGGCTTCTGCGACGATGAGGGCACAGCCCGCACCGTGAAAAGGACCTGGGAGCAGGAAGGGTATCTCTGCGACACCCACACGGCGGTGGCCCTGGACGTGTACCGCCAGTACACAGAGGAGACCGGGGACGGGGACACGCCGGCGGTCATCGCCTCTACGGCCAGCCCCTACAAATTCGTGGGGCACGTGCTGGGGGCTTTGGAGCCTTTGGGGGAGGAAGACGAGTTCGAGAGCCTGCACCGCCTGGAGGCCCTGACCCGCACCCAGGCCCCGGGGCAGCTGGTCTCCCTGCGGGGCAAGGAGCCCCGGTTCACCCAGGTGACGCCCAAAGAGCAGACGGCGGCTTTTGTGCGGCGCGCCTTGGGGCTTTCGTGATATGGCCCTGTTTGTCATAGCGGACCTGCACCTTTCCCTGGGGGCCGACAAGCCCATGGACGTGTTCAGGGGCTGGAAGAATTACGTGCAGCGGCTGGAGGAAAACTGGCGGGGCCTGGTGCGGGAGGAGGATACGGTGGTCATTGCCGGGGATATTTCCTGGGCCATGCGGCTGGAGGACGCTGTAAAGGACTTTGCCTTTATCAATGCCCTGCCGGGGCAGAAGATACTGCTCAAGGGCAACCACGACTACTGGTGGTCCACCCGCAGCAAGATCGACGGCTTTTTCTGTGAGCAGGGCTGGGACACCCTGCACATCCTGCACAACTGCGCCTACCGGGTGGGCGACAAGGCCTTGTGCGGGACCCGGGGGTGGCTCTATAACTCGGAGACCGAGGAGGATCGAAAGATCGTCAGTCGAGAGGCCGGGCGGCTGCTGGCCTCTATCGGGCAGGCGGAGGCCCTGGGGGGCGAGCTTACGGCCTTCCTCCACTACCCGCCGGTGTACGACAGCATGGAGTGCCGGGAGCTTCTGGAGATTCTCTGGGAAAAGGGGGTACGGCACTGTTATTTCGGGCACATACACGGCCAGTACGCGGCCAAAAAGGCCTTGGTAGGCAGCTATAAGGGCGTGGGGATGCACTTGATCTCCTGCGATTATGTCAACTTCACCCCGGTGCCCATCCCGTAAGGGGCCGGATTTTCTGTGAAAAAGCGAATTTTTCACGATTTTCCTGCAAGAATTTGCAGTCAGGAACTAGATTATTGCGCAAAGCTATGCTATAATGTCAGGAGTTAGCTTCTTTAGTTTATTTGAGAGGAACAAGAAAAATGAATCTGAAAGCAACGAACAATGTGGAAATCAACAAATACGAGCTCCAGGTAGAGGTCACCCCCGAGGAGTTCAACAAGACCGTGGACGCCGTTTATAAAACGGAGAGCAAGAAAATGAACATCCCCGGCTTCCGCAAGGGCAAGGCGCCCCGGGCCTTTGTGGAGAAGTATTACGGCGAGCAGGTCTTCTATGAGGCCGCTGTGGACCGCCTGTACCGCTCCATCGTCATGGAGTCCATCGACCAGTCGAAGCTGGAGGTCATAAGCGTCACAGACTTCAAGATCGACGAGATCGGCAAGGAGAAGGGCGTCGCCTGCACCCTTACCGTGGTCACAAAGCCTGAGGCTGCTATCGAGGGCTACAAGGGCATTGAGGTCAGCCGCGAGCCCGTGGTGGTCACCGAGGGCGACATCGACGGGGAGATCCAGCGGGTGCGCGAGCGCAATTCCCGTGTCATCACCGTGGAGGACCGGGCCGCCCAGGACGGCGACATCGCGGTCATCGACTTTGACGGCTATGTAGACGGCAAGCAGTTTGACGGGGGCAAGGCCGAAAACTACGAGCTGACCCTGGGGGCCGGGCAGTTTATCCCCGGCTTTGAGGAGCAGATCGTGGGGCACAGCACCGGCGAGGACTTTGACGTGAACGTGAAGTTCCCGGAAGACTACCACGCCGAGGAGCTCAAGGGCAAGGACGCGGTGTTCAAGATCAAGCTGCACGAGCTGAAGATGAAGGAGCTGCCTGAGGTCGACGACGAGTTTGTAAAGGACGTCAGCGAGTTTGACACCCTGGAGGAGTATAAGAAGGACATCGAAAAGAACCTT
>CANRZD010000124.1 GCA_947644325.1 uncultured Clostridia bacterium | reverse complement strand
GCTGGAGGCGGGCACCCCGGACAAGCTGACCGTCAAGCTGGACGTGGCGGAGCTGTGGCGCATCTACGGCGGGGAGGGGTGAGCTGTGAAGATTGACCGGCAAAAGGTGGACAAGCTGATGCTCAAGCGGGGCATAACGGAATACAAGGAGCTCGCCCGCCGGGCTGATATGAGCCCCAAGCACCTCTCCGCCGTTCTGTGCCGGGGGACCTGTCCCCCGCTCACGGCGGCGAGGATTGCCGCCGGGCTTGACGTGCACGCTGATACCATCACCATCCAGGACAAGCCCGCCGTCAGCTACACGGCCCCCACGGTGGAGGAGGTCCTGCGGGACAGGATGGACAAGGGCCTCCCCGCCGTGGAGCTTGCCCCGGACCCCTCCATTGAGCGCATCAAGGCCCAGGCGTTTGCCACCACCCCTGACCCCATCTGGGAAACTGACCCAATGCGGATAGAGGGGACCATCCGGGAATTTATCAGCAGGGCCGTCCCGGAGAAGTGGCGGTATTTCGGCGTGCGTGACCGGCTTTCATTCTGGGCGGGCCGGGGCCGTGGGGAGCTCCTGGTCCCCCGTGACAGGGTGTGCGCCGCTGAGGTGTGGCAGGAGGCTCTTGACCGGCCCGTTGAGGGCATGAGGCGCACGGACGTGCAGAAGATAAACGCCATTATAGCGGCGTCCCCCGGCTGGGTGGCGGCGGAAAAACCTTTGAAATTCGGCCCATATGGCAAGTGTCGGGGCTTTGTAAAAGGGAACGTACCCTTTTTCGGATAGGATTTTTTGGATTTACCGCCCAAGCCTTTTTTAATGTTCCCTTTTGGAATGTACCCTTTTTTCTGTAACATTCGCAATGTTACGTTACACCCCAAACCCTTGCGGCGCAAGGCTTTCAAGGCTCTTGTATCATGTAACATTTGGTTTATAAAATTTGTGAAAATCTGAAGTTATTAGGGATTATAGAAAATATAATATTCTCTAATCCCTAAAAACAGGGTATTTATAACAATTATGCAAAAAGGGCTTGTTACAAAGCCAAAAACCCCGCAAACAGTTGCGGCGCAAGGCTTTGGCCCGTAACATTGAATGTTACGGGATGTTACACGGCCCGGAAAGCGAGGGATGTACCTCATAAAACCTCATATTCACCCGGCCCGGAGGCGGCAACCTCTGAGCGGGGGAAGTAAAACCAGGTCAGCTAAACAAGGCACCCCTGCGCCCTATCTGTGCCGGGATGCCGGAAAGGATAGGAAAAACATGGAAAACTGGATAAAGACCAACCGGGAGGCCCTGAGGCTGTCACAAGCAAAGCTGGCGGCGGCTGTGGGCGTGGGCAAGAGCACGGTAAATGCCTGGGAGCATGAGGAAAAGCGGCCCAGCGCTGAGGCCTGGACCCGTCTGGCGGCGTTCTTCCGGGGGCATGGGCTGGAGGTCCCGCCCATGCCGGACGATCTCCCCCACGAGCGGCGGACGTTCCAGCGGGCCCGTCTGGGCACGGACCCCGGCAAGCTGCGGGGAAAGCGCCTCGCCGCTGGCCTGACCGTTGCGGCCCTGGCGGCGGCGCTGGGGGTGAGCAGGCACACCATCACCGACTGGGAGCACGGCACGGGCACGCCGTCTAAAAAGGCCATAGCGGCTCTTGCGGAGTTTTACCAATGCACCCCGGCGGAGCTGGGCTTTCCCGACATCCGCAACGGCCTGACCGTGGAGGAGCGCAACGAGCTCTTGCGGGGCTATCTGGAGGACATCAGCAAGGCCGTGTACGGTATGCGGCGGCTGCTGTGGGCGTCCCACACCGATCAGGAGGAGGCACGGCAGGACGCCGCCCTTGCCGTGCTGGAGGCTATCAACCGGGCGGAGGACCCGAAAGACACGGAATCCATGCGGCGCTATGTGTTCGCCACCATCAAGGGCTCCGTACTTAAAACGGCGGCGCAGAACACCAGCCGGGGCTTTACGCAAGTGCCCGCCGGAGTTTTCCCGGTGGTCATCTCCATGATGGGCTTTTATGAGAACACCATCCCGGACCGGTGGGGGCTGGAGGATGACGAATAGACCTTGCAGGGGGAGCTGTGCGGCTCCCCCTTGCTTTTTTGGCAACCCCTAAAATTAGGTTGATGGGCCGGGGCTGGCAACCCTTTGGTCCCGTTGTGGCCTCCTTTTTGTATAGGGCAAGAGGGGCCTGGGCAATCGTCCGGGCCCCTCTTGCTCAATCACGGGAGGGCCGCAAAAATAAGCCCATCCAGGGCGTTAAATCGGAGGTAATACCATGAGCGATGAGATCAACACCCAGCAGCAGACCCAGACCCAGCAGGACCCCACGCCGGGGGCAAAAGGCGGCAGGACATTCACCCAGGACGATGTAAACCGCATCGTGTCTGAGCGGCTGGCCCATGAGCGGGAAAAGCTCCAGGCCAGCGCCAAAGACACCGAGCGGGAAAAGGCTTTAGCGGCCCGTGAGGCCCGTCTGGATTGCCGGGAGTACCTGGACGCCCAGGGCTATCCGGCGGCGCTCCTGGACGTGCTGGACAGCTCTGACACAGACAAATTCAAGGCGGCTGTGGACAAGCTGGTAAAGGCTTTCCCGGCCATCACCGGCAGCGGCTCCACCACCCCCCGGCAGTATGTGGGGTGGCACCCCGGCGAGCGCTCCGCCCCCAAAGACGGCAGCGGAGGCCCGGACCCCATCAGGGCAGCTTTCAAGCCTAAAATCTAAAAAATTTTAGGAGTGATTTTTAACTATGGCAATCAATCTTGTCACCAAATTCCAGCCCTACACTGACGAGCAGTTTTCCACCGAGAGCAAGAAAGCGCTCATCACCAATCAGGACCTTGCCTGGACCGGGGCGCACACCATCAAGGTCTACAAGGTCACCACGTCCCAGATGAACGACTACGGGCGCAACGGCCCCGCCCAGGGCAACTGGTCCCGCTATGGCGCTGTGTCCGCCCTGGGCGCCACCACGGAGGAGTTTACGCTGAAAAAGGACCGCTCTTTCACGTTCGCCATTGACAAGCTGGACACGGACGAAACCGCCGCCCAGCTCCAGGCCGCTACGGCCCTGGCACGGCAGAACCGTGAGGTGGTCATCCCGGAGGTGGACGCCTACGTCTACGGCGTCATGTGCGAAAAGGCCGGCCACAAGCCCGAGGCAAAGGCCCTGAGCGCCACCAACATCTACGGGGAAATCCTTGCCGCCTCCCAGGCGCTGGATGACGCCGAAGTGCCCGAGACGGGCCGGGTGCTGGTGGTGACCCCCGCCGTGTATGCCCTGCTGAAAAAGAGCAAGGACATCACCATGGAAACCGACATTGGCAATGATCTGCGCCTCAAGGGCGTCATCTCCAACCTGGACGGTATGAGCGTCCAGAAAATCCCCGCCAACCGGCTCCCCAAGGGCTTTGGCTTTATGGTGGCCCACCCCTGTGCCACCGTGGCCCCCGTCAAGCTGGAGGACTACACCGTGCACGAAAACCCGCCCGGTATCTCCGGATCGCTGGTGGAGGGGCGCATCGTGTATGACGCCTTTGTGCTGGACAACAAGGTGGAGGCTATTTACTACCAGGCCCAGCCCTACACCGAGCCCACGCCCCCCGCTGAGGAGGGCGGCAAGGCATAACGGGAAAACAGGGCCGGGGCTGGTAGGCTCCACCCCGGCCCTACTACTCAAGAAAACTC
>CANRZD010000123.1 GCA_947644325.1 uncultured Clostridia bacterium | reverse complement strand
CAGCTTCCGGTTCAGCGCCTTGGCCACGCTGATGGCGATGGAGGTCTTCCCCACCCCCGGCGGGCCCCAGAAGATCAAAGACTGCACCCGGTCCTCCTCTATGAGCTGGCGCAGAAGCATCCCCTCCCCCAGAAGGTGCCGCTGGCCGTAAAACTCTGCGAGGGTCTTCGGCCGCATGCGGGTGGCCAAGGGGGTGTCCATGGGGTCTTTTGCAAAAAAGCTTTGCTGGGTCATGGGGCTCTCCTTTCCAAAAGGGCATAAGCCCCCGCGCCTTTACGGGAAAGGGCGGGGGCCATATGGGTCTTTTTTATCAGGACGTGCAGCAGGTGGGGAACACGAAGCCGTAGATGTTCTTGGAGTAGTTGGGGCTGGTGTTGTAGCCGTTTAAGTAGTCCCCGAAGAAGAACACCTTCAGTTCCGAAAGCCGTCGGCGCAGAAGCCCTGTGTAGTGCACACCGTTGGCCGTGTGCCACTGCAGGTAGTTATAGGCCAGCACTGTAGAGTCCGCGTAGCTCAGGTCCCGCACAGGGTTACTGATGTTGAGCCGGATGTAGCCCGCGGGCATCCAGCCGCTGGTGCCGTTGTAGCTCACCTTGTACCAGACCTCCTGCTTGGTGGCCGTAGCCGTGCGGGTGTAGCCGGTGACCGTCACCGTGGCCCCGTTGGGTACGGTAGTGTAGCGGCTGCTGTAAAGGTCCGCGGCGGCGTAAATGGGCGCGCTGCCCACGTTCAAAAAGCCGGTGCGGGGGTTCTGGGCCATGTCAGAGGGCGGCACCACCGAGTTTAAGAGGATGGCAAAGGTGTAGTACTTGTCCGGATCCAGGTACGCGGGGCCCAGGTTCAGCACGAAGCCCACTAAAGCGTCGAACTGCCCCTGGCTCATACGGATGCCATACTTTGCGCGGAAGTTATTCACCGACTTATCGAACCCCCCGGTCTCCGTGCGCCAGATGAGCAGGCCGTAGGATTCCTCCCGGGTCAGGTTGTTGTAGAAGCACACGTTGGGGTAGATGACGCAGCCGTGGCCCACGGTGGGGTTCCGGGGGGCCAGGTCATCGTCTTCGATCTCCTGCCTAAAGCCCTCCAGGTTTGCCAGCAGCTTATACAGGTCGCTGCTCACCCGGCGGGAGGCGTTTGACACAGCCGTGGCGCTGGCGTTATTCATCACCTGCACCACGAACTCCTTGTAACTGGAGGAATAATTGCCGTTAGCGTCTGCCGAGTAGGCGCGGATGGTGTAGTCGCCCGTCGCGCCGAAGGCCACCTGCCGGCGGAAGATGCGCACGTTGTTGTCCGGCTGGCCCTGCTTGGAGGCGGCTGTTTTGGCCTCGAACTCGTTTGTAGTATAGGTGCCCGTGGCCGGGCCCTTGGCGATCTCGAACCGCACGGCCGAGCGCCCGGGGCCGGTGATGGCCACTAGATTAAAGCCCTGGTTCACCCCCACGGGGGTGGTGTCCGGGTAGGCAAAGCGCACGGGCTCGGCCTCCAGCACCGTCACCGAGCAGGAGACGGAGGCGGTGCCCGAGGAATTGGAGAAGGTGAGGGTGGCCGTGCCGGGGCTCTTGCCGTAGACCATGGCCCCCTGCTCGCTGCTGTTATACCCCACGGTGTAGCTGACAGAAGCCACGGCAGGGTTGCTGCTTGTCCACGTCATGCCCCGCACCCCGGCGGTAGACTTGGCGTCCAGCCGGAAGGTCTGGTACTGGTTGAGGCTAAATTTCCCCGAAGACAGGGTCAGCCCGCCGTTTGTCACAGGGGTATGGGTCTGGTTATTGCCGGAATTGCCTCCGTTTCCGCCGTTCCCGTCATTTTTCTCAATATAATCCGAATGCACATAGCCCACGGTACCGGAGCTCAGCTTCACCTGCACCCAGGGCCACTTGCCGGTGTCCTGCACCGTCAGGAGGGTGCCCTTGGACACCGTGGTCAATTTCTTGCCCGAGGTGCTGGGGGTCTCCCGCACGTTCAGGCCGTCATCGGCGGTGACGCGCACCGTGTCACCCTTCTTTACGGGGTGCCCGTCAGGGTCGTCGGGATCGTCGGGGGGATCGGGCTCCATGGCGGTCACAGGCTTGGCGGCCTCGCAGACCTCCAGGTAGGCCCAATGGGTGGCGGGCACGTCGTAGAACTTCTGCTGGCCCCGGTCTTTGGCAAAGTTATCGTCCCGGCGGCCCAGGGCCGAGTTCATGATGGTGACGGCCTGGCACCGGGTGATGGGGTCGTCCGGGCCGAAATTGCCGTTGTCGTAGCCCTTTATCCAGCCCTTTTCCACCGCCGAGGCGATGTAGGCGTAGGCCCAGTGGCTCTCCGCCACATCCGGGAAGCTGAGAGAGCCCGATTCCATGCCGAAGCAGTTAGAGAGGGCGGTGACGAACTCCGCCCGGGTGATGGTGGCCTCGGGGTCAAAGATTCCGTCGCCCTTGCCCTTAAAGGCCCCGGCCTTCACCACGCAGTTGATGGCGGGGCCCCACCAGCTGTTGAAGGACACGTCGGAAAACTCCGACTTGGACACAGGGGGCTTGGCGGCCAGGAGGTTGTACATCATATAGGCCACCTCGCCGCGCATCATGTTGTTGTCGGGCTTAAAGTACGCGCCCTCGTAGCCCGACATGTATGTATTGTGCCCCCCGGTCACCAAAAGGGGCAGGGCGTCCACCGGGGTCTCCTCCTCGGGGATGTCCTCCCCGGCCTCCCCGTCCTCCCCCTCCTCCGGGGGCGGGGCGGGGTCTTGGGGTCCTTCTTCGCCGGGGCCCTCAGAGGGCGCGTCCCCGGGCAGGGTAAAGGGCGCGTCCAGCCCCTCCAGGGCGGAAAGTGCGCTCCCGGGCCCTTCTGCCGCCAGGGCCGGCCCCGCCGGCAGCGCCAGCAGCACCGTAAGGAGCAGAAGAAGGACCTGTTTTCCAGATTTCTTTATCAGCTTTTTCACGTTGATCCTCCATATATAATGCCTGCAAGGAAATTTTTTGTACCACCATTATATACGAAAAATTACAAGGATGCAATCTTTTTGAACGAATTTTGTAAGATTTTCCACGTTTTTTTCTCAAAAAGCCCTACTTTTTCCGCACAAAGGCCTTTTTCGGCATGGAGCAGATGGGGCAGGTCCAGTCCTCGGGCAGCTCCTCGAAGCCGAAATTGGGGTCGCTATACACATACCCGCACACCGAGCACACGAAGCTCTCCCCGCTCATGCGGTCCATGGCCTGGGCCGGGGGCAGGTAGCCCGGGGCCTTCTTGGGGGCGGCGCCGTGCAGCTCCTTGATATAGTAGTCGTAGGTCATGGGCACGCCCTGGGCCTCGTCGCTGCCGGCGATGATCTCGGCCACAAAGAGCTTCTGGTTCCCGGCGGGAAGCATATCCTTCACCCGGCACAAAAACCAGCAGCAGGTGTTCTCCTTGATGACCGGCACCCCCTCGTGCAGCACTCGGTGGCGGATGTTCTCAAGCTTATCCGTCCCCCGGCCGGAAAGATACCCCAGGGCCCCTATGACAGAGGCGGGCGTGTCCGTTGACAGCACCGAGATGCTGAAAATGCCCGTCTCCTCCACGCACTGGCAGCTGAAGCTGTCCTGGTGCAGGCTCAAGGCCACCAGGGGCGCCGCCGAGGGCGTGGCCTTTGTGATCTGCATAAGGGAGCTGACGATGCAGGCGTTGGTCCTTCTGCCGTCCTGCACGCCG
>CANRZD010000122.1 GCA_947644325.1 uncultured Clostridia bacterium | reverse complement strand
CGTTGGATTTGTACTGCTATGGTATCCCTCGGGTGAGGGACTTTGGGGTATCCCTCTTGTTTCCGGCGGCGTGAGTTTGAGCGACCTGTGGTTCCTTTTGCGCCACTGCCGTTGAGTGGGTGGAATACCGTACCACGTCCGTTGGTATCCACGCCGCCTGGGTGGGGGCGGAAGGGGCGGGCGGATGCTGCCCGGTTGCCTTAGGCTGTGCAGCTTAAGATTTCCTATGGAACGTTCGGGTAAGCTGTGGTTTTAGTAAAAAAATACCCTTTTGCCGGTGGGGGGATGGTGGGAAAAATTCATGTTTTGTGTCTTGTATGCTGGGGCGTATGGTGATATAATATCCTCTGCCATGAATGAAAAAAGGAGGTTCTTACCTTGGAATTTTTTCGTTGTGATTCCCCAGACTGTGGGTATGTGACCGAGGACGGGGGGCTGGAGAAGTGCCCCCAGTGCGGCGGCACCTTCTTTATCCCCGTGGAGGAGGATTATGTGTCCGGCTACGGCTGGATGTGTCTGGCCGATCAGGCCGAGGAGAAGGGGGAGAACGAGAAGGCCCTGGGATACATAGAAAGAGCTATCGAGGAGGAGTATCCCCCTGCCCTTTACCGCAAGGGCATCTGCTATCTGCGGGGACTGTTGGGTCTGGAGCAGAGCGCAGAGAAGGCTGTGGAGTATTTTGAGCAGGTGGGGGAGAAGGAAGACCCTGCCGGCTGGTGCGCTTTGGGACAGCTTTATCAGCAGGGGGAGGGTCTGGAGCAGGACTTTGCCAAGGCGGTGGAGCTGTACCGGAAGGCGGCCGAGGCCGAGTATGCCCCCGCCGTGTGCTGTCTGGGGCTTTGCTATGAGACGGGTGAAGGGGTGGAGCAGAGCTGGGAGAAGGCCACCGAGCTTTACCGCCAGTCCGCCGATATGGGCTATGCCCGGGGTCAGTGTAATCTGGGCTGGTGCTATGAGTATGGTAAGGGCGTGGAGCAGAGCATGGAGCAGGCGGTGTACTGGTACTCCATGGCCGCCGACCAGGAGGACCCCCGGGCCCTTTGCAACCTGGGACTTTGCTATGAGCGGGGCGACGGGGTGGAGCAGAGCTGGGAGAAGGCGGTGAAGCTCTATGAGGCTGCCGCCCAGCGGGACTATCCCCCCGCACAGACCAATCTGGCCTGGTGTTATGAGAACGGCATGGGGGTGGAGAAGGACCAGAAGCAGGCCATCGCCTGGTACATGAGGGCGGGGGAACATGAAGATCCCCGGGCCTGGACCAACCTGGGCCTCTGCTTTGAGCGGGGCGACGGGGTGGAGGTGGACCTGGAGAACGCAGTGCGGCTTTACAAGCTGGCCGCCGAGGCCGGGTATCCCCCTGCCCAGTGCAATCTGGGCTGGTGCTATGAGGCGGGCCAGGGGGTGGAGCAGAGCTGGCCCGAGGCCATCCACTGGTACACCGTGGCCGCCGAGGCGGGGTATCCCCGTGCCCAGTGCAATCTGGGCTGGTGCTATGAGAACGGCGCAGGGGTGGAGCAGAGCTGGGAGTCTGCCGTGGCCTGGTACGCCAAGGCGGCGGGACAGGGAGACCCCCGGGCGCTGAACAACCTTGCCTGGTGTTATGAGTACGGCAAGGGGGTGGAGAAGAACATGACCGAGGCGGTGAACCTGTATCAAGGGGCCGCCCATCGGAATTATCCCCCCTCTGTGTGCCGGCTGGGGCTTTGCTATGAGAACGGGGAAGAGGTGGAGCAGAGCTGGGAGATGGCGGCAAAGCTGTATCTTCAGTCCGCCGAGGCCGACTATGCCCCCGGTATGTGTAATTACGCCTGGTGCTGTGAGTTCGGCAAGGGTGTGGAGAAGGATATGGCCCAGGCTTTCCACTGGTTCAACGCCGCCGCCGAGCGGAATTTCCCCCGGGGACTGTCCCGGGTGGGACTCTTCTACGAGGAAGGAGAGCAGGTGGAGCAGAGCTGGGAGAAGGCAGTGGACTATTACCGCCGGGCCGCCGAACAGAAGTATGCCCCTGCCCAGTGCAATCTGGGCTGGTGCTACGAGGCCGGCAAGGGCGTGGAGCAAAGCTGGGAGGAGGCGGTGAAGTGGTATCGCTCCGCTGCCGAGCAGGGCTATCCCCGTGCCCAGTGCAATCTGGGCTGGTGCTGCGAGTCGGGCCAGGGCGTGGAGCAGAGTTGGGAGGAAGCGGTGAAGTGGTACTGGGCCGCCGCCGACCAGGGCTATGTCCGTGCCCAGACCAACCTGGGCTGGTGTTATGAGGCGGGCAAGGGGGTCCAGCAAAGCTGGGAGAAGGCGGTGGAGTGGTACACCAAGGCCGCTGAGCAGGGGTATCCCCGTGCCCAGACCAATCTGGGCTGGTGCTATGAGCGGGGGAAAGGCGTGGCGGTGGACCACGACAAGTGCTTTGCGCTTTATTCCGCCGCCGCTGCGCAGGATTATGCGCCCGCCATCTGTAATCTGGGGGTCTGCCACGAGATGGGCTGGGGCACCCCCCAGAGCTGGGAGAAGGCGGTGGAGTGCTATCGCAGAGCCGCCGAGATGGGGGACGAGGCCGCCCAGTGCAATCTGGGCTGGTGCTATGAGGCGGGCAAAGGCGTGGCCGAGGACAAGGCCCAGGCGGTGGAATGGTACCGCAAGTCCGCCGAGCAGAGCCACCCCCGGGCCATGTGCAATCTGGGTTATTGCTATGAGGCGGGCATCGGGGTGGAGAAGAGCATGACGGAAGCCATCTTCTGGTACACCAAGGCCGCCCAGGCGGGATATGCCCGCGCCCAGACCAATCTGGCCTATTGCTATGACGAGGGCCTTGGGGTGGAGCAGGACTATTCTGTGGCCGTCCACTGGTATTCCCAGGCGGTGGAGCAGAATTATCCCCGGGCCTGCTGCAATCTGGGGTACTGCTATGAGATGGGCCACGGGGTGGAGAAGGACCTTCAGGAAGCTGCCCGGCTGTATGCCATGGGGGCTGAGGGAGGAGATTCTGTGTCCCAGTGCAATCTGGCCTGGTTCTATCTCAACGGCACCGGGGTCCAGAAGGACCCGGAGAAGGCCTTTGGACTGTTTTTGAAGGCGGCGGAGCAGAACAACCTGCGGGGGATCTACAACGTGGGGCTTTGCTATGACCGGGGGGACGGGGTCCACAAAGACCGGGTGAAGGCGGTGGAGTGGTACCGGAAGGCGGCCGCCCAGAACCACGCCGGGGCGCTGTACCGGATGGGAGACTTTACCGAGCACGGCCTGGGAGGGCTGACCCAGGACCCGGCCAAGGCCCTGGATTACTACCGCCGGGCCGCCGCAGGCGGCAGTCAGGGGGCCAAGGTGGCGCTGGAGCGGCTGGGGGGCGGCGGGGGTGCGCCCGCGGCGCCCGCAGAGGCCCCGGCCCCGGAGGAACCCGCCGAAGAGACCCCCAAGGAGAAGGGGAAGGGCGGATTTTTCAAGAAGTTTTTTGGCTGATGGATAAGATAAAAAGGGACCCCATGGATGTATCCATGGGGTCCCTTTTATGTTCGGGGCGAGGCCGGTTTATACAGGGACAAGGGCGCTGCCTGCCGCAGAGGGCATTGGGAGAGAAGGAGCTGTTGGAGCGGAGGGAAAATTTGGGGCGGATGGGGGTTCATTCACCTCCCTTTTCAGATTCGTGTTGCTGAAGGTCGCTTCGTCAAACCACTCGTAAAAATATCCAAAACGGGCAGCCCCATTACTGGATGGCTGCCCAATAAAAACAAATTTATAGATTAACTTTCTGTTGGTTATCTATTTTATACCTCAAGTGTAACTGCGCTCCAATAGTTTTGCACAATCTTTTTCTTCCAGGCAAAAAAAACACAACTA
>CANRZD010000121.1 GCA_947644325.1 uncultured Clostridia bacterium | reverse complement strand
GGATAAACGCTGAAAGCATCTAAGCGTGAAGCCGCCTCCAAGATTAGATATCCCATAGCGTTAAGCTAGTAAGGCCCCTTGTAGACTACAAGGTTGATAGGCTGCGTGTGTAAGCATGGCAACATGTTCAGCTTGGCAGTACTAATAGGCCGAGGGCTTGACCAAGTACTCTTTCTCTAAAGAGCACCACGCTTCTTCTTTCCGCTTCCCGCTTTGTTCAGTTTTTAGGGTACAATCTGAAAGGACCTGTTTTATAGACAGGTCCTTTTTGTATACATGAAAGGGTGTGCTAGCATGGACAAGGTGCTGGAATTTTACGAGAACGGCGGCGAGGCGGGCCGCCTGGAGCGGGGCCTGGGCGTGGTGGAGGGATACCGCACCAAGGAGCTTCTGTCCCGGTATTTGAGCGGCCCGATGGATATCTGCGACATCGGCGGCGGGGCCGGGTATTACGCCGATTGGCTGGCCGGGCAGGGGCACCGGGTCACCATGGTGGAGCTTGCCCCCGGGGCCGTTGCCCTGGCAAAAGCCAACCAGACAGTCCCCTACGAGGCCCTTGTGGGCGATGCCCGCCGCCTGCCCATACCCGATGCCTCTATGGACTGCGCCCTGCTGCTGGGCCCCCTGTACCACCTGCAGGAGAAGCCCGACCGCCTGAAGTGCCTGGAGGAGGCCCGGCGGGTCCTGCGGCCGGGGGGCTGGCTCTTTGCCGGGGGCATCTCCAAGTTCAGCTCCGCCACCTGGGCCATGACGGTCTACGGCCAGGGCAAGGATTATATCGACGACCCGGAGTACATGGCTATGCTCCGTGACGAGCTCACCACCGGCCGCCACAACAAGCCCGAGCATTATAACGTCCTGTGCGACGCCTACTTTCATACCCCCGAGGGCTTCCGGCGGGAGCTCACAGAGGTGGGCTTTGCTGTGGAGGCTCTCTATGCCGTAGAGGGCTGTGCCTGGCTGACCCCGGCCCTCTCTGAAAAATGGGCCCACGTCCCCAGCCGGGAAAACCTGCTGGCCCTGGTGCGCCTGACCGAAGAAGAACCCTCCCTGCTGGGCCTGAGCCCCCACTTCCTGGCCTTCGGGAAAAAAGCGTAAAAGAAGCCTCCGGCGCGAAACCGGGGGCCTTTCCTTTTCAGATTCAGCAGATGTCAGAGAGGCTTTCGATGGAGTCCGGGTCGCTGGTGGCCCGTATGCCGTTTAGCAGAATGACCTCCGTGGCGCCGGTCTCCTCCGCCAAGCTTGCCACGCTGCCGCTGTAGAAGCGGTAATCCACCACGTAAACATACTGGTAATTTTCCGCCAAAAAGGGCACGAACACATTCCCCAGGGAGTCCTTTATCACCAAGCAGGTGCTGCCATCGTCCAGGTCGTGGTTGGTGATTTCCGCGTAGGGCTGGTCCCCGGCCAGGAAGATCAGGCTCAGGTAGCTGGGGTCATAGGCGCTGCCGTCTTGTATCACGGGCCAGTTGGTCTGCTCGCTGCCGTCCTGGGTGGTAAAGGACAGGGCCGTGCTGCTGTCAGACACATAGGCGGTCACGGTGTCGGTGTTATAGGGCATGTTCACGTCGTTAGAAAGGCTGTAGTACCCGCCCAGGTAGCCGCTGTAGGTCTTTTCCTCGAAGCCGTCCAGAGAGGCGGCCTGAAGCCCTGCGGCCCCGCAGAAGGCTTCGTAGGCGTAGTAGGCGCCCAGCTGTGTCCAAGAGGCGTCGGTCTTATAGTAGATATATTCATCGCAGCGGGACCGCAGGGGGTCAAAGAGGGAGACGGTGTTCACGTTCCCATTCAGGTTTCGGATGGAGGGGTATATGTAGTCTTCTATGGCCTTGCGCTGGTCCGAGCTGTCTATCTCGTGTTCCGTGATATATGCCTCGTCCAAGAGCACGTCCAGCCCCGTGGGCACGATCATGGTGTAAAGGGACGCTTCCTCCGGCAAAGAGTCCGCCAGGCCGCACACCAGCTGTATGTATTCGTTGGTGTCCTCCTCGGAGAATTTATATGTCCCGTACCCCCGGCCCTCCGCCACTATCAAAGAGTCAAAGGCCTGGGGCTCCTCCTCCGGGTAGGCTTGGTCCGGCATGGGGAGAGCGGGCTCCGGCTCCGCCGTGGGCTCCGGGGCCGCGTCAGGCAGCTGGGGGGCGTGCTGGGCCGCCGAGAGGGCCTGGGACACCAGGGAGGACGCGTCCTCCTCCTCCCCCTTCCCCCGGAGGGATACGGCCACTATGACGATCACGATAATAACAACCACAGCCCCCGCCGCCAGAAGCCACAGGGGGAACTCCGGCCGCCTGCGGCGCTTGGGGGGCCTGCGGTGGGGGGCCACCCGCCTGGGCGTTGAGGGGTCTATTTTGCGAACCACGTATTTGCTGTCCAAAGAGACCATCCTTTCCCTTATCCCATTTTTGGCGCTGCCCGCCCGGAATATGCCTTATTTTACCCTATTCTCTCTGAAAATGCAAGGCCGGGGCCCCATATGGCAGAACTTGGCGGGAAAAGGCCCCCCTGCATAGGCACAGCCTGTATGGGTCAGAATAGTAGGAACACAACATCTTGCATATTTTAGAAAAGGGGGAACGCCCGGTCCCAAGGAGTATTTGACGGCTGTGGCGAGATTTGGTATAATAACAGCAGAAAGAGACTTTTTTGCCCGAAAGCACAGTGAGAAAGGAAGTCGAGTCCATGCAGTATTTCGGAATCCCCACCTGCCCCTACTGCAAGAAGCGGGTGAACCTTATCAGGACATGGTCCTTAAAAAAGCAGGGCGAATACCAGTGCCCCCGCTGCGGCGGCATTTCCAATATCTACCTGTCGCCTCTCATCTACGTGGTGGCGCTTCTGGCGCTGTTTGCAGGGGGCGCAGTGTACTTCTTCCACAAGTTCGTGCTGGACGACATCGGCCTGGAGACGGCCCTGCAGGTGTTTCTGCCCTTTGCGGGGTTCTTCCTGCTCAGCGTGTTTTTCGTGTACCTGGCAAAGCCGGTCATCAAGAAGGTCTCCCGGGAAGACATGAAAAGGAAAAAGTTCGGCCGCAAGGCCCCGCCCCCCGCCCCCCTGGGCCAGACCGGCCCTGTGTACGATGGCCGGGGGGACTACCCGCCCCCGGCGGTGCAGGCCCCTTCCCCGGCCCCAGCCCAGCCGACGGCCCCGGTGACAAGGCCCGCCCGCCCGGCACCTGTGGCAGAGGCCCAGCAGCCCCTTTCCCAGCGGCTGGAGGCAGCGGCCCCCCGCCCGGCGGCCCAGGCCCGGCCTGCTGCCCGACCTCCTATGCCCACGGCCCGGCAGCAGGGCACCACGGTCATACGGCCCCCGGTGCCGGTGAACCGCCCCCCCGCCCACCGGGCGGCCCCGCCCAGGCCCCAGCCGGAGGCCGTAAAGCCCCCCGTCCAGGCCCTGAGCCAGACGGAAGCGCCCCGGGCGGCGGACGATTTCTTCGCCAAATACGACGACCCCGATTACGTGCAGCGCCGCCTGCGGGAAATGAAGGGCTCTGACCGGTAAAAAACACAGACACGCGATTTGAAATCCCGCAAATCGCGTGTTTTTTTGTTTACAACGGGGGCGAAATCTGCTATACTAATAATATGTAATTTACAGGCGACGATACAGTGAACAGAGATGGAGGGCCTTTGCTTGGAAATCAACGAAATGACGGACATGACGAAAACCGATAAAGCCTATGACGGCGACCAGATACAAGTGCTGGAGGGCCTGGAGGCCGTGCGCAAGCGCCCGGGCATGTACATCGGCTCTACTGGGCCCAGGGGGCTGCACCACCTGGTGTATGAGATCGTGGACAACGCCATCGACGAGGCCCTGGCGGGCTACTGCGACAGCATCACGGTGGAGATTTTAGACGGC
>CANRZD010000120.1 GCA_947644325.1 uncultured Clostridia bacterium | reverse complement strand
TCAGCGAGGTCTTTTCTCTTCCTGCCGGGTTCCGGCTGTTCACCTTTTTCGATGCAAACTCCCCCTGGCTGCTCCTCTACCGGGCCTCGATCCCCCTGAATGCCGGGGATGTGGTGACTCTGGCCATGGTTCGCTCTGCCAACGGGCTGGATCTGGTTCGGGTGGATGACCGGCCTTGCGGGATCACAGGGACAGGGTGGAGCTGTCTGCGGTGTGTAAACCTGGTCTACGACAGCCCTGGTCTGGATCTGGTGCTGACCGACGGCAGAGTGGTTTTCACCGACGTGCGCTTCAAAGAGACCACCAACTACCGCCGGGCCCGTCCGGGCCGCTTTGACCTCTATGTGGCCCAAAACCCCCCGCCCCGCCCCGCCCCCCCAAAGGAAATTGAAACGGGGGGGGATGTGCCCCGGGGTGTTGTCAACCCCACCCAACCCCGCTGTTGCGGGGTTGTACCCCTGGTCTCCTTCTTCCTGGATCTGCGCGCCGGCAGCCAAGCCAGCGTCTATCTATTGGGAAACTGGGCCCTCTCCCCCCAACTTACCGTAGGAATAACGGAAAACTTTTGAAAGACGCACTCCCCCCTTTCTTTTCGCATAGCTTGAAGTGAGCCAATTTTGGAACGGAGGGTCAACTTTATGGAACCAAAAGTCACTTTCTTCCTGGGGGCCAACACGCCCTCAGGGTTTTACTCCCTATATGACCAGATGCTGCCTCCCCAGGAGGCCCGCCGGATCTACCTTCTAAAGGGGGGCGCCGGCTGCGGGAAATCCTCCCTGATGAAGCGGGTGGCCGCCGCCCTGGAGGAGGCGGGAGAAAGCGTGGAATACATACGCTGCTCCGGGGATCCCGACTCCCTGGACGCAGTCATCTTCCCCCGGCTGAAGGCCGCCATCGTAGACGCCACCGCCCCCCACGTGATGGAGCCCCGGCTCCCCGGAGTGGTGGAGAGCTATGTAGACCTGGGCCGCTTCTATGACCACCGGGCCCTGGCCAAGCAGCGGGAGGAGGTGGCCGCCGCCACCGACGGGTATAAAAGCCACTATAAGCGGGCCTACCGCTGTCTCACCGCCGCGGCCCAGCTTGCCGAGGACAACCGGGCCCTGCTCCTGTCCCCCTCTCTGGAGGCCAAAACCCTCAAGCGGGCCCGGGGCATCCTCTCCCGGGAGGTCAAAAAAACGGGCAATCAGCCCGGTCAGGCCATCCAGCGGTTCCTGGGGGCCATCTCCTGCCAGGGGCTGTCCTGCCGGTTTGACACGGTGGACGCCCTGTGCCGCAAGGTATATGAACTTTCCGACGCCTACGGTTTGGGAGCGGGGATGCTCACCGCCCTGGCCGCCGGCGCCATGTCCGCCGGCTATGACGTGATCCTGTGCCCCTCTCCCCTGTTTCCCGACCGGGCCGAGCACCTGCTGATCCCGGCTCTGAGCCTGGCCTTCGTCACCAGCACCCCCGCTCTCCCCTACCCCGGCAAGCCCTACCGCCGGGTGCGCATCGACGCCATGGCCGACAGCGAGGTTCTCCACAAGTATAAGACCCGGCTCAAATTTTCCCGAAAGGTGCAGACCGCCCTCCTGGATGAGGGCGTGGAGTCCCTGGCCCAAGCCAAGGCGGAGCACGACGTGCTGGAGACCCTCTATAACCCCCACGTGGATTTTGAGGGTGTCTACCGGCAGGCCGATCAAATCGCCCAGGAGATCCTGGAGCTGCGGTAAAAACTGATTTTATACAAAAAGGAGCCCCTTTCCGTGGAAAGGGGCTCCTTTTTTCCGTATAAGTTTTATCCCAGCAGTCCGGCCAGCCGCTGGGCCAAGGGCAGATACGCGATGGGCAAAAAGACCGCCGGAAGCATATTGCCCACCTTGAGCTTTTCCCGGGGCAGATCCAGCAGGTTGAAGGCGATGCCCACAATAATGGCGCCTCCCACCGCGCTCATCTCCACCACCACGGCGTCCGGCAGGTAGGGCCCCACCGCCCCGGCCAGCAGGGTTAAGCCCCCCTGGTAGAGCAGGATGGGAATAACGGAAAAGGCCACCCCCACCCCCATGGCGGCGGAAAAGGTGATGGCGCTGACCCCGTCGATCACGCCCTTGGAGATGATGACGCTGTAATCCTGAGTGAGCCCCGCCGCCAGCGAACCGTTGATGGCCATAGCCCCCACGCAGTAGACCACGGTGGCGGTGACAAAGCCCTCCACAAAGCGGTTGTCCCCCCGGTCTTTCATAAACTTTCTTTTCAGCAGTTCCCCCAGCGCATCCATTTTCCCCTCGATGTCGATCCACTCTCCCAAAAGGGTTCCGATCACCATGCAGATGATCAGGCACAAGGTGTCCTCCCCGGCCAGCAGGCTGGACAGCCCGATCCCCAGCACGCACAGCCCCAGGCACTTCATAACGGCCTGGCCGGCGCGGGGAGAGAAACGGCTTTTCAGAGACAGGCCCAGCACGCTTCCGCACAGAACCAGCAGCATATTGATCCATACAGCAGGCATAGGGAACACTTCCTTGTAAGGGGAGAAATTAGATTTTATTGTAGTTTTTTTGCCCGCTTTTGTCAATGCCCTCCGCCCCGGGATACAGATATCAAAGCCAACAAAGTTCATATGGGACTTGCCCTGTCTCATAGGCTTTTTACCATGAGAGGGGGCCTTTTTGTGAAAGCCATGTCCGCATTCCAAAGCACACTTCTGCTCACCGCCGTCAGCTTCTTTTCCCAGGCCGTGGGGTTTTTCTACCGGGTTCTCCTCTCCAGGATGGTGGGAGCGGAGATCATGGGCCTTTACCAGCTGATCATGCCCGCCTCCGCCGTGCTCATGTCCCTCACCGCCGTTGGCTTCACCGTGGCCTGCTCCAACCTGTCGGCCCAATACCGGGCCCGGGGCAACCTCTGGGCCGCCGACCGGGTGGTGCGCACCTGCATCCTGGGCTTTCTGTGCGCCTTTGGGGTGGTGGCTCTGGTGGCCGTCCCCCTTTCTGACGTTATCTCCGTCCGGCTGCTGGGGGACGCCCGGTCTCAGCTGGGGCTTCTTCTGCTGCTGCCCTGCGTTCTCCTTACCGGACTGGAAAACATCCACAAGCACTCCTTCTACGGCGCCAGCCATGTCGGCCCCCCCGCCCTCACCGAGATCTGTGAGCAGGTCATTCGAACCGGGGCGGTGCTGGGGCTTCTGTGGCACTTTCTGCCCCAAAACCCGGAGCGCACCATAGGCCTCATCGTCTGCGGCATGATCCTGTGCGAGATCTTTTCCGCGCTCACCCTGGCCTTTCTCTACCGTCGGGCGACGGGCCGGCATCCGGCGGGGGAGACCGTCCCCCAGGACATTCTGCGCAGCAAGGTATTTCACATCGCTCTGCCCATTGCTCTTACCTCCCTGCTGGGCAACCTGATGGGGGCGGCCAACGCCGTCATCATTCCCCAGCAGCTGGTGCGCTCGGGCCAGGGGGTATCGGAGTCCATGGCATCCTTCGGTATCCTCTCCGGCATGACCATACCCCTTTTGACCCTGCCCACCGCCTTTATCTCCGCCATGGGCCTGGTTCTGCTGCCCCGGCTGGCCCAGGCCACCGCCCTTGGCCGGAAGGATCTGTGCCGCCGCCGGGCGACCAAGGCTCTCTCTGCCGCGGCCTGGCTCACCCTGCCCACCGCCGCCCTGCTCGCGGTGCTGGCCCCCCATCTGGGCCGAACCCTCTTTCGGGAGGAGGGGGTGGGACAATTCGCCCTCCCTCTGGCGGTGATTGTGGTTCTCAGCTGTTTTGAGTCGGTGCTCACCGTCTGCTTGAACGGCCTGGGCAAACAGGCCCTGGTCGCCAAGGACGGTCTTGTGTGCGGCGCGGTGCAGCTGTTCGTCACCTGGTGGCGGGTGGGGACTCCGGGGGTGGGGCTCCGGGGCTACGTGGAGGCCCTGTTTGTCAGCACGGTGCTGGGCGTTTT
>CANRZD010000119.1 GCA_947644325.1 uncultured Clostridia bacterium | reverse complement strand
GACCTGGAGACCATCGAGACGGCCCTCACCGCCGCCGAGACGGGGCACCTGGTGTTCGGGACGGTACATACCAATTCGGCGGCGGATTCCATCGCCCGCATCGTGGACGTGTTCCCGGCGGAGCGGCAGCAGCAGATACGGCTGCAGCTGTCCATGTCCCTGAAGGCGGTGCTGAGCCAGCAGCTGCTGCCCAGGACCGGCGGGGGCCGGGTGCTGGCCTGCGAGGTGATGAAGACCGACGGGGCCATCCGCAACCTGATCCGGGAGGGGAAAACGCCCCAGATCTATAACGCCATCCAGACCACCGGCGCCATGGGCAACATCCTCATGGACCGGGCGCTGCAAAACCTGCTGCAGGCCGGCGCCATCAGCCAGGAGACCTACCAGAGCGCCCTGCGGGACGGCGGCCAGGCCAAGGTCCCGGAGGCGGGGCGGGGGGCGGGGACCGTCCCCATGGGGACACGGCACTCCGGCACCATAACGCTGTAAAACAGGCAAAGGAGGAGTAAGATGCCTACCTACCGATACGAGGGGGCCTACCCCGGGGGCGAAAGGGTCACCGGGGTGGTGGAGGCGCTGGACCAGTCCGACGCGGTGGCCCAGATCCGCCAAAGCTGCGAGGTGGTGCTGTCCCTGCGGGAGATCCCCCGGGTGGCGGCCAAGGACCCCCTGGGGCGGTTCCGGCGTGTCTCCGCCAAGAGCCTGGCCCTGGTCTGCCAGCAGTTCGCCATCATCCTGAAGGCGGGCCTGCCCCTGGTGCAGACGGTGGACCTGGTGGCGGGGCAGACCGAGGACAAGGTGGCCGCCGGCCTGCTGCGGCAGATGTCGGAGGACGTCAGCAACGGCTGGAGCCTCAGCTACAGCCTGGAGCGCCGGGGGGAGGGGCTGGTGCCCGCCACCTTCCGGGAGACGATACGGGCCGGGGAGGAGAGCGGCGACCTGCTCTCCGCCTTCCGCCGGGCGGGGGACTACTTTGCCCGGATGGACAAGACACGGGAGAGCGTCCTCAGCGCCCTGACCTACCCTGCCTTTGTCATCGTGGTGGCCATCGTGGTCATCTCCATCATCATGGGGTACGCCGTGCCCACCTTCCTGAACATGTTCGACAGCATGAGCATCGAATTGCCCTGGGTGACCCGGGCCCTCATCGCCGTTTCCGGCTTCTTCCAGAGGTACGCCCTGGTACTGCTGGGGCTGCTGGCCCTGGGGCTGTTGGGGCTGCGGCTGTACGCCGCCACCGAAAAGGGCGGGCCGGCCATGGCCCGGGCCCAGCTGCACATCCCCATCCTGGGGAACATCGCCCGGATGGGCGGGGCCAGCCAGTTCGCCCACACCATGTCGATGCTGCTGGCCGCCGGGATGCCCATTTTGCAGGCCATCGAGACCTCCGGCCGGACCATGACCAACGCCTGGATGTCCGGGGAGGTGCTGGACACCCTGCCGGGGGTGGAGGGTGGCCGGAGCCTGGGGGAATGCCTGAGCCACGCCAAGGAACTGCCCCAGATGCTGGTGCAGATGGCGGCGGTGGGGGAGACCACCGGTTCGCTGGAGGCCACACTCCAGGTGCTGGCGGAATACTACGACAACGAGGTGGACCTGCGGGTGAAGCGGGCGCTGGCCCTGCTGGAGCCGGCCATCATCGTGGTACTGGCGATCTTCGTGGTGTTTATTTTGATGGCGGTGTATCTGCCGATGTTCAGTATGTACGCGGCCATTTGATAAGAAGAAAGAAAAGAAAGCATAGAAGGAGGGCTCCGTGATGGGGACCAAAACCAAGAGAGAACAGAAGCTGTTCCGGGGCAAGGGGCCGCCGGGCGGGGGCCGCCCCGGCAGTTGAGAAGCGTTATTCCGAGCCTACGCCAACCCGGGCTCTGGATATAAAGTACATCCTATGTTACAGGAAGGAAGGGAGGAAAGTTTTCCTGACATGAAAAAAGGGTTGAGGGGAAAATTCCAAAACAAAAAAGGCTTTACACTTGTTGAGATGCTGATCGTGGTGGCCATCATCGCCATTCTGATCGCTGTGTCGATCCCGCTGGTAAGCAGCGCATTGGAGAAGGCCCGTGACGCTGTTGATGACGCTAATTATCGTAGCGCAGCAGCCCTCGGTTCTATCATGTACTTAACAGACCCTGATACTTATGCTACCGAAACAGAAAAAGTTTGGTATTACAAAGTAGACGGTGGGTCTGCTCAAGGTACATTGGTGGCGGAAGCGGAAAAAGACGAAGCAACGAAAGGCCAGTGCACTGGTTCGATTACTGGAACATGCGACGCAGGCGGACATACCGACAAAGTCATTAAGGTGACAATTAAATCGGATGGTACAGTTACACTTGCCTGGGAATAACAGTCACTAATTAGCTAAACAACAAAACATGACCCCTCGACCGAGACCCTCGGGTTGGCAAGGCACGGTTGGGGGAGAGTGACCATCGGAACGGAGAAAGTTCTCCCCCGTGGATGATAGACGCACATTTTACGCAAAATGTCGTCTTACCCACGGGTAAGACGATGGGAACTGTCCCCCAAGAAAAATTGGGGGCAGGCCCCGTGACCCGGGATCTGCTCCGTGTAAAGGAGAAGATCGTATCATGACAAAGAAAATGAAGAAGGAAAGCGGCTTCACATTGGTGGAAATGCTCATCGTTGTGGCCATTATCGCTATTTTGATCGCGGTTTCTATTCCGTTGGTGGCAAGTGCACTGGAGAAGGCTAGGGAAGCCACTGATGCAGCCAATGAGCGTGCCTTTAAGGCCGTGCTGGTCACCGGATATTTGCTGAACGATGCCGATATGTCCGATGGCACAGAAAAAATAGAGGCTGGTAAAGGCTACTATTTCGATGCAATTAAAGGTATTGCAACAGCAACAAAGCCAGGTGCAGCGTATGGACAGAGCGATGATGGCTCGGGTAGCTGTAAAGATGTAAAACCGGATGGTTGCATTCTTGTAGGCACAATAACTACTGATGGTAATGTTTACATGGAGTGGCAGGCATACGGTTCCGCTAAAACAGATGCGCTTACTGCAAGTGGAGATTTGGTTAGTGACTGTATAGTAAAGACTAACACTACCACCTGATTCTTTCTCCCCTCCCCCTGCCCCGCCCCGGGCAGGGGGGGCAGGGCGCCCGCTATGCGGGCGTGCCCCCCCCGCCGGGCCCCCCCCCGCGGGGGGGGGGGGGGGGGCCCCCCCCGGGGGGCCCCCCCCACCGGGGGCCGTGAAACGTCCCGGCCCCGGGTGGACGCCTGGATGAGGCCCGGGGTGATAGGAAAAACCCCCGCAGGGGCGGGGGCGTTACTTCAATCACCATAATGGCCGAAGCAAGACAGGATGATGAGAGTATCATCCTTCACCTGATAGATCAGGCGGTGCTCTTGGGTGATGCGGCGGCTCCAGTAGCCACGGAGATCGCCCCGCAGGGGCTCCGGTTTTCCACGGCCCTCAAAGGGAGTGCGCTCCACCTCCCGGATAAGGTCATTGACTTTCTTCAACAGCTTGGTATTATGGTCTTGCCAGTAAAGATATTCCGCCCAGGCATCGTCGTCCCACAGCTTTCTCAATCGTCCACCTCGACCAGTTCATGCTCGTGTCCCAGCCCGGCTTCTATACGCGCGGCACGCCGTTCCAACTCACGGATGGTGGTCTCGGAATAGAAGGGGTCGCCGGAAAGGGAAACAGATATCTTGTTTGCCCGGACAGACTGCTTTGCAAAAATAGTAAAGGCAGTGGTCAGATTCATCCCCACATCCCGGCAGAGACGTTCAAAATCATGCTTCAATTCGTCATCCATGCGGAAACTGACGGTTGCTTGTGCCATAGGGATCAACTCCTTTCCTATCCATTGTAACACGCTGTATGTAAAATATCAATACAAATTTATGCAAACGAAAGGAGGCGCCGCCTATGGATACCGCCGTTTGGACCGTTTATCTCTGCTTCTGGCTGGGGGTGCTGGGGGCGGTGGCGGGGTCGTGTTTACACAGCGCCCCCGGGCGGTGGGCCGCCG
>CANRZD010000118.1 GCA_947644325.1 uncultured Clostridia bacterium | reverse complement strand
CGCAGTTGTTGGGGCAGCCGCCCACGGCGATCTTGAACTTGTGGGGCAGCTTCACATCATGGTAGCCGTGGTAGAAGCGCTCGTGGATCTCCTCCGACAGGGCGAAGGTGTCGATGAGCCCGTACTGGCAGGTGGTGCCCTTGCAGGAGACCACCGGCCGCACCTTGGAGCCCGTGCCGCCTGTCTCCAGGCCCGCCGCCATGAGCTCCTCCCGCAGGGGCTCGATGTTTTCAAAGGGCACGTGCTGTATCTCGATGGTCAGCCGGGAGGTCATGGCGATCTCGCCGCTGCCGTACTTTTCGGCGGCTTCTGTAATGGCCCGCATCTCCTCGGCGGTGATTTTCCCGTTGCGGGTGATGACCCGGCCGTTAAAGCAGTCTGGGGTGCGCTTATCCCATAAGAAGCCCAGGCCCTTTACCCGGGTGATCTCCTCCGGCGGCACAGCGGCCCCGGCGGCCTTCACCCGCACGTCGTTAAAGAACGTGGCGCCCTCCAGCACTTTCGTGTTCGTGTAGCCAAGGGCCTTCAGGCGGTTCTGCAGGAAGTAGGCCCTGCGCCCCCTGGCACAGACGATCAAAAGCTTTTCGTCCTTTTCTATGCCCTCCAGGGGCCCGTTCACAGCGGGCAGGTCAATGAACTTCGCCCCCCGTATGACGGGCTGCTGGTTCGTATCGATAATGGTGTAGCCCTCCGCCTCCCCGGCGGCGTACTCTGCGGGGGTCATGCTCTCTAAGATGCCGTCGAGCTTATTTTCCAGCATATACACCGCCTGCACGAAGGGGTGAATGGCCGTGGAGAAGGGCGGGGCGTAACTGAGGTCCAGGTTCTCAAGGTCGCTGAGCTTCGCCCCCATGGAGATGGCCAGCACGCCCAGGTCACATATCTTGTCTACGGCCCCGGCCCCCAGCACCTGCACGCCCAGAAGGGCCCGGCTCTGCCTGTCGGCCACGAGCTTGATGGTGAAGAAGGAGGAATCCGGGTAATAGTGGGCCTTGTCGTCGGTGACCATCAGGGCCGTTTCCACGTCGTACCCGGCCTCCCGGGCGGCAAGCTCCGTCAGGCCGGTCTTGGCGGCGTTCAGGCCCGGCAGCCGGCACACGGCGGTGCCCAGCACACCCTTAAAGGCCTTGTCCTCGCCCCCCAGGCACTGGGCCAGGGTGCGGCCCTCCAGGTTGGCCGAGGAGCCCATGGGCGACCACTGGGGCTTTCCTGTCAGGCGGTTCTTCACCAGGGCGCAGTCCCCGGCGGCGTAGATGTCCGGCACATTGGTACGCAGCTTTTCGTCTACTACGACGGCGCCCCTTTCCAGCTTCACGCCGGAGCCTGTGAGGAAAGCCGTGTTGGGCCGCACGCCCACAGAGAGGATGACAGCGCCGCAGGGCAGGCTGCCGGCGGCGGTCTGCACAGACTCCGCCTTCCCCTCTCCCGTAATGGCCCGGGCCTGCACCCCGGTGAGCACCCGCACGCCCGCCTGCTGCAGGCGGCGCTTTACGTACCCGGCCATTTCCGGGTCCAGCACCCCGGGCAGCACCTGGGGGGCCGCCTCTACTACGGTGGGGGCGATGCCTTTTGCCAGCAGGTTCTCCGCCATCTCCAGGCCGATGAACCCGCCGCCGATGACCACGGCCTTCTTTACGCCGTTTTGCTCCAGGTAGTCCCGCATGGAGATGGCGTCCCCCGGGGTGCGCACCTGGAACACGCCGCCAAGCCCCACGCCCTCTATGGGGGGCACGATGGGGGAAGCGCCCGTGGCGATGACAAGGGCGTCGTAGCCATAGACCTCGGTCTCGCCGGTGGAGAGGTTTTTGGCCTCCACCCGCTTCTTTTCCGGGTCAACTTTCACGGCCTCCCGCAAGGTCTTCACCTCTACCCCCGTAAGGGCCCCAAAGCGCTCCGGGGTGTTCACGATGAGCTGCTCCTTATCCGGGATGGCCCCGCCCACATAATAGGGCAGGCCGCACCCGGCGTAAGAGATGTCCGCGCCTTTCGAGAGCAGGGTGACCTGGGAGGAGCGGTCCTCCCGCTTGAGCTTCGCCGCGGTCTTGGTGCCGGCCGCCACGCCGCCGATGACTAATACCTTCATATGCCTCGTTCCTTTCTGAAGCCGCATGGGCTGCGGCAGATTATCCTTGCCTTATAGTATACCCGAAAGGCCGGGGGGAAATCAATCCCCCGCCCGGGCCCTGAGCTTTGCGCACAGGGGGAAGATGACCCCGCCCAGGGCGTTCCCCGCCGTCATGATGAGAAGGTAGAGCACAGCCCTTGCGCCCCAGGCCCCGGCGGCGGTGAAGTAGAACATGTTGGCCACACAGTGCTCAAACCCCGAAAGCACGAACACCACCACCCCCAGAAACAGCCCCAGGTACTTCCCCAGCTGGTGGGGGTTCGCCCGGTAGCTTTCTACGGAGAGGTAGATGAGGATGTTGCAGAAGACCGCCAGGATGAAGATGCTCTGGGGGGAGTCGGAGAGCTTCACATCACAGAGGGACGCGGCCTTCTCTATAGCGGCCGTGAGCCTGGTCGCCCGCAGGGCCGTGCCCATGATGACCGTGCCCAAGAGATTTCCCAGCCAGATGAGCCCGCAGCTAAGGGCATAAGAGGGCGGGTTTTCGAAGACATAGCAGATCTTCCCCGTGAAAAGGGCCAGCCCCAGGGTGCACACCGCGAAAAGCCCCACGGAAAACAGCGCGGCCCCCAGGGCCTTGCTCTCACAGCAGAGGTTTACCATGCCCCCGATGGAGATGGCAGCCCCCGCCAGCACCGCGTAAACGAAAGTGACCAGATGCTTCATACATACCCCTTTCCCATACCGTTTTCCTAAATTATACCGCAGGGCCCGGAAAAATGCAAGGCTGCCCCCCATAACAATCGGACAGCTTTTTGTGACAACTGCGTATGGCGCTTCTATGCAGAGTGTGCTATAGTATTTCCAGGCGGGCGCGTTCCGTGTCGGTGCGCGCCTGGGCCCGGTAGCGCCCGGGGGAGAGGCCCATGCGCTGCTTGAAGGCCTTGTGAAAGGCCTCGGGCTCCTGATAGCCGCAGGAGAAGGCCACGGTGGCAATGGGCAGGTCTGTGGTGGCCAGAAGCTGAGAGGCCCGGGTCATGCGGAAGGTCTGCAGGTACCGGATGGGGGAGAGCCCCTCGTATTTCTTGAAGAGGGTGCACAGGTAGCTGCGGTTTACCCCCACATACCGGGCGATGTCCTCCACCCGCAGGGGCTCGTGGTAGTGGTCCTGGATGTACCGCACGGCGGTCTCCACGTAGGAGTTTTCCGTCCGGCTGGTGCTTTGGGGGCGGCCGCCCTGGGCCAGGCAGGAGAAAAACAGCAGCAGCATGGCCTCCCGGCGGTAGACGTCCTGGGTGGTGGCATGGTTGTGCTCCAGCATGTCCAGGATGTACCGCTCTGGGTGATCGTCGGGGCCGCAGGAAAAAATGGGTGAAGACTGCCTGAGCCCCACCGAGCGCAGCAGCTCCCGGGCCCGGGTGCCGGAAAAGCCCACCCAGGCATAGGTCCAGGGGCGCTCCGGGTGAGAGGTGTACACGGTCATGTAGTCGGGCTCGATAAGAAAGCCCTGGCCCTTTTTCAGGTGGTAGGTGCTGCCGTCCACCCAGAAGGTGCCCTCCCCCTCCAGCACATAGTGGATGAGGAAAAAGCTGCGCACCGCCGGGCCGTACTGGTGGCCGGGCTTCGTCACCGAGCGGCCGAAGTTGTTCACATAGATGCCCTCCGCCTCTGCCTGGGGCAGCTTGAAGTTCAAGGAATTTTCCATAAAAAAGCCCGCCTTTCGTCAAATATCCCTTATCATCATACCGCAACAGGAGGAGAACTGTCAAATGGAAAACATGGACCGCGCCCTTTCCCAGCTCATACACTATGCCCTGCGCACCGGCCTTATCGAGCCCTGCGAGCGCACCTGGGCCGTAAACTCTGTTCTGGATGCGCTGAAAACCAGCCGTTACGAGCCGCCAAAGGAAGACTTTCCCCCAGAAACCCCAGAGCTGGCCCCCATTCTGGAGGAACTGCTGGACTATGCCCAGGAGCAGGGGGTGCTGGAAGAAAATTCGGTTGTGTTCCGGGACCTGCTGGACACGGAGATCATGGGCCGGTTGACCCCGCGGCCCGCCCAGGTAATCGGTAGGTTTTGGGAACTTTATAAAGAAAGCCCTCAA
>CANRZD010000117.1 GCA_947644325.1 uncultured Clostridia bacterium | reverse complement strand
CTTTTGAGTGGGCTCATGGTCCCAGATGAACTGCTGGCCGGTCTTGGTGTTGGTGTATACCCAGCACTCTTTATTCACCAGCATGGGCATGCGGAAGTCTGTGAGAATGGGCTGACCTACGTAGTCGGTGGTATATTTGGGGTCATCTTCCGTCCCCTTATTCACCACGCGCTCTGTTGCCAGGTAGCCGTACACGACCTTGTTGTTGCCGTCTACCAGGTAGCCGTTGCTGTCGAAGCTCAGGTCGCCGTGGCGGGTGAGGAGCATGTTCTTGATGTCGGACATGTTGTTGAAGGTCTGGCCCTTATCGCCTACGATGAAGAAGCCGTTGCCGTTTATCATGCAGTCGCCGTTGATGCCGGTGGGGGTGAAGTTCTTTGTGCTCATGTCCAGGTCAATAGTGCCGATAGAAGCGCCGTAGCCCACCTGAGAGGGGTTGTTGCCGCCGCTTTGTATGGTGCCGTCAGAGCCCCCGCGGAAGTTGGAGTACATAGACTCTAAAAACGTGTACCGCTGGGCCTTGTAGGCGTTTGTGTTGACGTTGGATATATTGTTGCCGATGACGTTGAGCGCGTTCATATGGGCGCGCAGGCCCGCCACGGCGGAATACATTGCACCAGTCATAGGGTAAATACTCCTTTTCTAAACTTAAGGCGCTGCCGGCAAGGGGCCAAACGGGCCCCCCGCCATAGCATCCCTGCGGGTTTCCCCGCCTTTGGGTCCGGCTATCTAAATCATTATAGGAGCACAGCGCCGTCAATATTGGTAAAGATATTCTCTCTCATTTCCTCGCCGCTCATGGTGGTTATCACCCTGCCATAAGGTACGTTGATGATGAAAGCCTGTGTGTCGCTGAAAGCCAGTATGTTTTTCGCGCCCTTTTCCTGGGCCTTTTCCACCGATCCCGCCAATTTTTCCATCAGGGTGGGCGTCAGCTCGATGCCCCGTTCCTCTGCCCGGGAGATGGCGTGCTTGGAGAAATTCACCTGCTTCTGCATTTCTCCCTGCAGCATGGCGCCGAAACCGGCCGTATTCTTGGCTTTCCCGCCTTGTGTACTGGGGGCGTTCTGCCTTACCCCCGCCCCTTGCGCGATCTTCTGGATCATACCTGGGCCATCCTTCCTTCTTACGGGCTTTTCGCCTTATACGCTGCTGGGTATATTGGGCGTGCCGTCGGGCTTGATGCCGTTGTCGCCGTTGTCTGTGGGCTTGTCGGTAGTGCCGCCGGTGCTGCCTGTGTTGCCCGCGCCCTCGGTGCCGCTGCCCTCGCCCTCAGCGGCATCCCCGCCGGGCTTGATTTCGTCCTTGTTCTCCGGCAGCTTGCCCACGGCCATGATGTCAGTCAAGTAGTAGCAGTCCTCCCCTAAGAAGATTACCTGCTGGCCGTTTAAGGTGCCCGTGCCTGTCACCTCGCCCACGATCTCTTCCACTTCCTTTGTGACCTGGTTGAGCTTGCCCACGGTGACGGTCTTGCCAACTAAGCTGGCGGCGTAGGTCATGACTGTGGACTCGTTTATCAGGGAGTTGATATTGTTGATGGCCGTGACCACAGACATCTGCACCAGCTGGTTCATCATGTCTGTAGTAGAGGCGGGGTTCTCCATGTCCTGGTTCTTGAAGCCCGCTACCATCAATGTCAGGAAGTCGGTCATGTCCAGGTCTTGGCCGGCTTTTTTGTTGGTGCTCTGGTCGGCGACCTTTTTAGGCGTGGCCTGCGTTTTCAAGACCTGCGCCAAGTCCGCCATGTAATCGTTTGCCATATTTCTCCACCTTTCTTTAGAAATCTGCCTTACTCCTGTTCCTGCTCCACCAGCCCTAGGCGCAGCTGCTGGATGAAGTCCTCGCTTTCGGCCTGCTTCTGGGGCTTGTGCTGCTGCTGAGGCTGCTGCTTGCCCTGCTCGTCCGGGTTCAGGAACTGGTTTAAGGGCTGCTGGGGCTCCTGCTGCTGCACCTCGATGCGCACCTCGCCGTCGTTGCTGGCGGCCAGGAGGCTGTGCAGGTTCGCGCTGTTCTGCTGCAGAAGCGCCGTGGCTTTCTGGCTTACCGCGCCCAGCACCACATGCAGAGCGCCGTCCTGCAGGCGGGTGATCTCGATGGTCATGCGGCCCAGGTTCTCGGGGCTCAGGGCGATCTCCACCCGGTTATCCCCCTGGGTGAGCATCTGCACCAGCCGGTCGGCTAACTGCCTGGGGGCCTCGGGCTCCTCAGGGGCTACGGGCTCATAGCTTTCGCCCACCTTCACGGGGGTCCGCTCCTCCTCATGGAACACAGGCCTTGCCTGTACCTCCACGTCCTCTTCCGGGACGTCCTGAGGCTTCTCCGCCTCCACCTGGGGGGCTTCCTCTCCACGAAGGGCTTCGGCCTTCTGCTCCTGGGGCTTTACCTCCACCTGTACCTCCTGGGCTTCGGGCTGGGCCTCCACTGTGGGCACCTGCTGCATTTCCTCCTGGAAGCCGGTTTCCAGCACAGGGGCTTCCGCCGTCTGCTCTGTAGGGGCGGCGGTCAATTCCTCCGCGGGGGCCAGGATCTCCTGGACCACAGGGGCCTCCTCCGCCATGCCTGCTAAGGGGTCAACCACCTGCATCACAGGCTGGGCCTCCTCCGGCGCCGCCACGTCCAGCAGCACCACCGGCTGATTCACCACCAGCCCGGCCGCTACCTGGGCGCCCTTTTCCTCCACAGCCTCGCCCTGGCCCTTGGGGGCCTCCTGGGGCTTCTTCTCGGCCTGGGCCGCGTCCTTTTTGGGGGCGGGCTTCTCCTGCCGGTTCTGCTGGGACTGCTCCACCAGCATGTCTTCAAACTGCTGGGCGATCTCCTCGGGAGAGCTCCCCTGCCCGGGCTGGCCCGCATTAGGGGTACCCATGCTCAGCATACCCTGGATAAAAGTGTTCACTTGCATTTTTGTACACCTCCTTTCTATAATATATGCTGTCTATAGTACGCCGGGTGACCCGGCCTTATACGCAAATCCAAAAAAACCAGCCAAAGTACACTTTATTATACACTATATTTGTCTATCTGTCATCAGGTAGACGAAAAATTTTTTTACTTTTTTTACCCGTGGGCCGCCCTGCGGGAAGCCACCAGGTCGTCGATGTTCTTTTCCTCTTCCTTTGCTATGGCGGAGTTATACTCCCCCAGCTTCAATTCCTTGAGTCTCTCTAAAGTGGACGTTTCCTGCTTTGCCTCCACCACCCGGGCGCGCTTTTCCTCCTCCAGCTGGCGCAGGCGGGAAAGCTTCTCCTCCTCCCGCTGCACGGCCCTTTCCAGCACCTCTATGCCCATCTGGTACTTCATGGCGTCCACCACGGTCATGCCCTGGGCCTGCTTTTCCCGGTATTCCTGCAGGTAGTCCCACAGGTTGTTCTGGGCCTCCTCCAGCACTTCTTCCTGGCGGCGCACCTGGGCCAGCACCTGGCCGTGCTCTGTAAGCCTTGTCTCCAGCACCTGGCCCTTGTAGCGCAGCACCGTGTCCAGCTGGAACTTGAACTTTTTCATGGCCCACCACCCCTTTTACTTTAATATTTTATGAAGCTCCTCAATACATTGCTCGTAGCTGAAGGCCTCTGTGGTCCCCTGCATCAAAAAGCCGTTTATCTCGTCGATCTTCGTCAGGGCGTAGTCCAACTTCTGGTTGGTGCCCGACTTGTAGGCGCCGATAGACACCAGGTCCGCGTTCTGGTTATAGACGCTCTGAATGTCCCGCAGCCGGGAGGCCAGGCGCTTGTGCTCGTCGTCCACCAGCTCCACCATCAGACGGGAGATGCTGGCCCCGATGTCGATGGCCGGGTAGTGGTTCTGGGCCGCCAGCTGCCGGGAGAGCACGATGTGCCCGTCCAAAATGCCCCGCACGGTGTCGGCAATGGGCTCGTTGGTGTCGTCGCCCTCTACCAGCACAGTGTATATGGCGGTGATGGAGCCCCGCTTGAAGTTGCCGCTGCGCTCCAGAAGCTTTGGCAGCTCTGCGTAAATGGACGGCGTGTAGCCCCTGGCCACCGGGGGCTCCCCCACAGCCAAGCCGATCTCCCGCTGGGCCATGGCAAAGCGGGTCAGAGAGTCCATCATCAAAAGCACGTCTAAGCCCTGGTCCCGGAAATACTCGGCGATGCCCGTGGCCACAGAGGGGCACTTCATGCGCAGCATGGCCGGCTGGTCAGAGGTGGCCACCACCAGGATGGACCGGGCCATGCCCTCCTCCCCCAGGTCCTTTTCCACGAACTCCAGCACCTCGCGGCCGCGCTCGCCCACCAGGGCGATGACGTTAATGTCGGCGGTGACGTTCTTGGCGATCATGCCCATCAGGGTGGACTTGCCCACGCCGGACCCGGCGAATATGCCGATACGCTGGCCCTTGC
>CANRZD010000116.1 GCA_947644325.1 uncultured Clostridia bacterium | reverse complement strand
GGAATTTGCTATAATAATATAAAAACCGCAGAGAGAAGGGCTTTCAGTATGGAATTTGTCATTGTCACCGGCCTCTCCGGGGCGGGGAAGACCCGGGCCATGCACGCCATGGAGGACATCGGCTTTTACTGTGTGGACAACCTCCCCCCGGCCATGATCCCGGTGTTTTACGACTTGTGCGAGAAATCCGAGGGCCTGGGCCGGGCCGCCGTGGTCACCGACACCCGGGGCGGGGAGATGTTCATGTCTTTCTTTTCCGCCATGGAGGCGCTGAAAAGGGACAAGAAGCCCTATAAAATTCTTTTCTTGGACTCCTCGGACCCGGTGCTGGTGCACCGCTTCAAGGAGACCCGCCGCAAGCACCCCTTGTCCGACGAGCTCAACGGCTCTTTGGAGCAGGCGGTGAAGCTGGAGCGGGACATGCTGAAGCTTGTAAAAGAGAGCGCCGATTTCGTCATCGACACCTCGGGCTTCTCGCCCGCCCAGCTCAAGGGCCGCATCGCCGAGCTGTTCTTAAATTCCGCCGGGGACTCCCTTTCGGTGCTGTGCATCAGCTTCGGCTTCAAGTTCGGCATCCCCATGGAGGCGGATCTGGTCTTCGACGTGCGCTGCCTGCCCAACCCCTTTTACGATGAAAAGCTGCGCCCCATGACCGGCCTGGACCCGGAGGTGCGGGACTACGTGATGGAAAAGGAAGAGACCCAGGGCTTTGCCGCCCGGTTTACAGATATGATAGACTACCTGCTGCCCCTCTACGCCAGAGAGGGCAAGAGCCAGCTGGTCATAGCGGTGGGGTGCACGGGGGGGCACCACCGGTCGGTGGCCCTGGCCCAGTATATGTGCGACCACCTGACCGCCCAGGGCGTCAAGGCCAGCGCGGCCCACCGGGACATGCAGAAGTTTTAAGGAGGCGGCCTATGGCGTGCGTTTTGGTGACGGGCTTTCCGGCCACGGGCAAGAGCACCCTGGCTGCGGCCCTTTCGAAAGAGCTGGGCTTCCCCATGTTCTCAAAGGACAGCATGAAGGAGCTCTTGTACGACACAGTGGGCTTCCGCTCCCGGGCCGAGAAGGTGGCCCTGGGCGTGGGGGCCATGGAGATACTATACTACTGCGCCGGGCAGGCCCTGGCCGTGGGGCAGTCGGTGATTCTGGAAAATAACTTCGAGAACACCTCCAAAGAGGGCCTCTTGGCCCTGCTGAAAAAGTATCCCTGCCCCGTTGTCACCGTGGCCCTGACCGGCGACCCCCAGGTGATCTACCGGCGCTTTCTTGAGAGGGACGCGTCCCCCCAGCGCCACCGGGGCCATGTGGTGAACACCTGCTACCCAGAGCCCCCCGGAGAGCGCCCGCCCTATGTGCCCCTTACCTTTGAGCAGTTCGTGGAGGGCTTCAAGGCCCGGGGCATGGACAGCTTTGACATCGGCGGGCCCAGGGTCACGGTGGACGTGACGGACTTTTCCAAAGTAGACTATAAGGCCGTGGCCCGGCAGGCAGCCGCCTGCATCCAGTGAGGGAAGGGAGGGGAAGACGTGTCGTTTTCCGGCGAGATCAAGGCGGAGCTGTGCAAAATAGAGGTCAAGCGCCCCTGCTGCCTGGGGGCCGAGTGCTACGGGGCCTGGCTTTTTTCCCGGTGCTTCACCCTGCGTGACAGCGCCTGGGTGACGGAAAGCGCCCCCGCTGCCCGCCGTGCCATGGAGCTCTGCGCGGCGGGGGCCGGGGTCTCGGCCCAGCTGCACTACGCGGTGAGCCGCCGGCAGAAGCCCGCCTACCGGGTCACCGTGCCGGCGCCCGCAGACCGGGCCCAGCTTTTGGACAAATTCGGCCATTCCGGGCGGGAAACCAGCCTGCGCATCAACCGGGCGCCCCTGGAGGAGGAGTGCTGCGTGCAGGCCTTTTTGCGGGGGGCCTTTCTCACCTGCGGCACGGCCACAGACCCCCACAAGGGCTACCATCTGGAGTACGCCGTGCCCTATAAGAACCTGGCAAAGGACCTCTACACCCTTTTGGGAGAGATACCGGCCTTCCGGGCCGTGCCCGCCATCGTGCAGCGCAAGGGCGGGTACGCCGTGTACCTGAAGGAGAGCGGGCAGATCGAAGACCTGCTCACCTATCTGGGCGCGCCCCGGGCGGCCATGGAGCTCATGCAGGTGAAGATGTTCAAGGAGGCCCGCAACAACATCAACCGCAAGACGAACTTCGAGACCGCCAACATGGACAAGACCTTCTCCGCCTCGGCCCGGCAGACAGCCGCCATCGCCGCCATCAACGACACGGTGGGCCTGGACGCCCTGCCGCCCCACCTGGGGGAGCTGGCCCGCCTGCGCCTGCAATACCCGGACATGACCCTGCGGGAGCTGGGGGAGCGCATGCACATCAGCCGCAGCGGGGTGAACCACCGGCTGCAGCGGCTTTTGGAGATAGGGGAGAAGATACTGGAGGAAAAGGGCGTGGAGAACATCCTGTGACGCGCCGAAAACCATAAGGAAAGGGGAGAGGGCTGTGCGCCTGCGGGACGCGTTTTTGCCACATGGGAATATGAAAGTAGAGGGCGGCGCTAAGATGAAGGCCGCCGTGTACGGCGGCGCCGCGGCTATGGTCCTGGGGATACTGGGCCTGATGTACCTGCTGCTGGGCCGCCAGGGGAACAGCGCCCCGGAGGTGGGCTCCGTCACCCTGCAGAGCCTGGATACGATAGTGGAGCCCCTGCAGAACGAAATATACGTCACAGAAAAAGGGGAGAGAAAGGAAAAGCGCCGGCTGGTGCCCGGGGAAATAGGGGACAGGGCCCCCACGGTGGAGTTCGACCCCTCCATCAGCCTGCTCTTTGAGGGGAAGAGTGATAACGGCCCCTTTTACTTTGTCATCTACGATAAGGACGAAAAGCTCTATTCCGACAAGAAGACGGAGTTCGAGTGCCCCAAAGAGCCCGGCCGCTATCTGGTGTGCGAGGAGACCTACTGGGGGCGGGAGAAGGAAAACATCGGCATGGAGTACTATTTCTGGATAGAAGTGGGCCCGGAGGACATGGGGTAGGAGGGCGCTATGGGATTCGTGCATCTGCATCTGCATACAGAGTACAGCTTACTGGACGGCGCCTGCCGCATCGAAAGGCTCATGGACGCCGTGCAGGCGGCGGGCCAGGAGGCCGTGGCCATCACCGACCACGGCAACATGTACGGGGTCATCGACTTCTATAAGGCCGCCAAGAAGCGGGGCATCAGGCCCATTCTGGGCTGCGAGGTCTACGTGGCCAAGCGCACCCGCTTCGACAAGGTCCACGAGCTGGACAGCGAGAACCGCCATCTGGTGCTTCTCTGCGAAAACGACACCGGCTACCGGAACCTTATGGCCATGGTGTCAAAGAGCTGGACCGAGGGCTTTTATAACCGCCCCCGGGTGGACTACGGCCTGCTGCGGGAGTACCATGAGGGGCTCATCGCCCTGTCCGCCTGCGTTTCCGGGGAGATCCCCCGGGCGCTGCTGCGGGGGGACTACCAGGGGGCCAAGGAGGCGGCCCTGGGCCTGCGGGATATCTTCGGGCCGGAAAACTTCTACCTGGAGCTGCAGGACCACGGCCTGCGGGACGAAAAGACCGTCAGCCCCGGCATCCTGCGCATCGCGAAAGAGACGGGCATACCTTTAGTGGTCACCAACGACTGCCACTACATTTCCGCCGGGGACGTGGAGATGCACCGGGTGCTCATGTGCATCCAGACGGGCCGCACGGTGAACGAGGAGGGTGGTTTGGACTTTGGCTCCGGGGAGCTCTATTATAAGAGCGAGGAGCAGATGCGCGCCCTGTTCCCCGAGTACCCGGAGGCCGCGGACAACACCCTAAGAATCGCCCGGCGGTGCAATGTGGAGATCGAGTTCGGCAAGACGAAGCTGCCCCGGTTTATAACGCCCGACGGCAGCGGGAACCTGGACTTCTTCTGCCGCCTGTGCTGGGAAGGCCTAGAGAAGCGCTACGGCCCCGAGCCGGACGAAGCCCTGCGGGCCCGGCTGCAGTACGAGATGGACACCATCACCCAGATGGGCTACGTGAACTATTACCTTATCGTGTGGGACTTTATCCGCTACGCCAAGAGCGTGGGCATCCCCGTGGGCCCGGGCCGTGGCTCCGGGGCGGGAAGTTTGGCGGCCTACTGCGTCGGCATCACAAACGTGGACCCCATCCGCTACGGCCTCATCTTCGAGCGCTTCTTAAACCCCGAGCGGGTGAGCATGCCGGACTTCGACATCGACTTCAGCGACGAGCGCCGGGATGAGATCATCGCCTACGTGCTGGAAAAGTACGGGGCTGACCACGTGGCCCAGATCGTCACCTTCGGCACCATGGCCGCCCGGGGGGCCATCCGGGACGTGGGCCGGG
>CANRZD010000115.1 GCA_947644325.1 uncultured Clostridia bacterium | reverse complement strand
CATGTCCTTATAGAGCCGGCCCAGGTTCTCGGGGTCGCCCAGGCGCATGACAGCAGGGCTGATGATAAAGTCCAGAAGCTCCGTGATCTCCGGGTCCTTGGGGTAGTAGTCCTTCGTTGAGTACCGGCCGGGGCCCTCCTCATAGAGCTTTATGACCTCCTCGCTGGACTTGCCGAAGATGCAGATGTTGTCCTTGCCCACAAGGTCGCATATCTCCACGTTGGCGCCGTCCATGGTGCCCAGGGTCACAGCGCCGTTTAACATGAACTTCATGTTGCCCGTGCCGCTTGCTTCCTTCGATGCCAAAGAGATCTGTTCGGAGATGTCGCAGGCGGGGATGAGCTTTTCGGCCCAGGTGACGTTGTAGTTTTCCACCATCACTACCTTCAGCCAGGGGCTCACGTCCGGGTCCTTGGAAATCAGGTCCTGCAGGGTGAGGATCAGGTGGATGATGTCCTTTGCGATGATATAGGCCGGGGCGGCCTTGGCCCCAAAGAGCAGGGTAATGGGCCGTTTGGGCGTAAAGCCCGCCTTGATTTGCTTATACTTCCAGATGATATAAAGGGCGTTCATCTGCTGGCGCTTGTACTCGTGCAGGCGCTTGATCTGGATGTCAAAGACAGAGTTTTCGTCCAACTCCACGCCGCTCTTTTCTTTGATGACGCGCACGAGCTCCCGCTTGTTCTGCTGCTTGATGTCAAGAAGCTTTGCCAGTACCTCCGGGTCGTCCTTATAGTCCAGAAGCTTCTCCAGCTCCTCCGCGTTCTTCTTCCAGCCGTCCCCAATCTTTTCCGTAAGGAAGTCAGAAAGCAGGGGGTTGCAGTGCATGAGCCACCGGCGGAAGGTGACGCCGTTTGTCTTGTTGTTGAACTTCTCGGGGTACACGTCCGCAAAGTGCTTGAGCTCGGCCCCCCGCAGTATCTCTGTGTGCAGGGCCGCCACGCCGTTTACGGAGAAGCCGTAGTGGATGTCCATATTGGCCATGTGCACCAAGCCCTGGTTGTCGATGATCCACAGCCGCTCATCCCCGGGGAAGCGCTCCCGCACCCGGCGGTCCAGCTCCCGGATAATGGGCACCAGGCCCGGCACGGCCTCCTCCAGGAAGTCCATGGGCCACTTCTCCAGGGCCTCGGCCAGGATGGTGTGGTTGGTGTAGGCGCAGGTCTGGGACACGATGGAGATGGCCTCGTCCATGGAGATGCCGTCCTTCTGCATGAGCCGGATGAGCTCGGGGATGATCATGGAGGGGTGGGTGTCGTTGATCTGGATGACCGCGTGCTTGTGCAGGTCCCGCATGGCGTAGCCCTTGCCGGCCAGTTCCTTTAAGATCAGCTGGGCCCCGGCGCTCACCATGAAGTACTGCTGGTACACCCGCAGCAGCCGCCCGGCCCGGTCGCTGTCGTCGGGGTACAGGAACAGGGTCAGGTTCCGGGAGATGTCGTGCTTGTCGAAATTGATGTCGTTTGTGACGATGGACTCGTCGGCGGTCTCCATGTCAAAGAGGTGCAGGCAGTTGACGCCGTTCCCGTACCCGGCCACCTGGATGTCGTACATGACCGCCTGCAATTCCCCCTGGGGGAAGGGCACCCAGAACCGGGTGTCGGTCTTCCTGGCCCAGCAGGCGGGGGAGAGCCAGTACTCGGGCTTTTCCCACTGCTTGTGGTCCCAGAATTCCTGCCGGAAGAGCCCGAAGTGATACAGAAGCCCCACGCCGTCGGCGGGCAGGCCCAGGGTGGCGGCGGAATCCAGATAACAGGCGGCAAGGCGGCCTAAGCCCCCATTTCCCAGGGCGGGCTCGGGCTCTATCTCCTCGATGGCCGCAAGGCTCTTGCCCGCGGCGGAGAGGGTCTTTCGCACCTCGTCGTAAAGGCCTAAGTTAATGAGGTTATTAGAGAGCAGCTTACCCATCAAAAACTCGGCGGACACATAGTAGAGCTTCCGGTCCCCCCCGATGCGCCGGGTGGCGGCCAAGCGCTCCTGCACCATGGCCGTAAGGGCCCGGTACAGCTCCTCGTTCCCCGCCTGATAGAGGGGCTTGTTGCCAATGCGGTTTTCCAGTTCGATTTGAATGCTCATTGCGTTTCAGCTTCCTTTCCTTCCCCTTTTTTCCGTTTTTTCGCGGCCTTGGGCTTCTTTTCCGGGGCCTTGGGCAGATCCCGGGCCCGGCCCGAAAGGTCCGTCATGCGGGCGATTTTCTGGGCCAGCTCCTTCGTGCAGGCGTCCTTCTTCATGCGCCAGCTCCAGTTGTCCGAGTTCACGGTAGAGGGGGTATTGATGCGGGCCTTGGGCCCTAAGTCCAGGTAGTCGGGCATGGGTATCACCGCTAAGTCGGCCACGCTGTTTAAGGCCGTGCGGATGAACCCATAGGTGCCGTCGGTGTCATCAGAAAGGCCCATGTAGTCCAGGGCCATGGCCGCGTCCTCCGGGGAGGCGGTGGAGAACCAGCTGCGGGTGGAGTCGTTGTCGTGGGTGCCGGTGTAGACCACGCAGTGGTTCTGGTAGTTGTGGGGCATGTAGTCGCTTTCTTCTCTGGAGTCAAAGGCGAACTGCAGCACCTTCATGCCTGGGAACCCGCTGCGCTTTAAGAGCCTCTTCACTGCTGGGGTCAGGTACCCCAGGTCCTCGGCGATGATGGCGGCCCCGGGCACGGCCTTGTTGATGGCGTCCACAAACTTCATGCCAGGGCCCTTGCGCCAGCGGCCGTTTCTGGCCGTCTCGTCCCCATAGGGGATGGCGTAGTAGCTTTCGAGGCCCCGGAAGTGGTCGATGCGCAGCACGTCGAACATGGTAAGGTTCGCCTTGATGCGCTCTACCCACCAGGCAAAGCCGTCCTTCTCCATGTCGTCCCAGCGGTACAGGGGGTTGCCCCACAGCTGGCCGTCGGCGGAGAAAGCGTCGGGCGGGCACCCGGCCACCTCGGTGGGGGTGTTGTTTTCGTCCAGCTGGAAGAGCCAGGGGTGGGCCCACACGTCAGAGCTGTCGCCGGACACGTAGATGGGGGCGTCGCCTATGATCAGTATGCCCTTTTTGTTGGCATATTTCTTTACGTCCTTCCACTGTTCAAAGAAAAGATACTGGGTGAACACATGGTAGTCGATCTCTTTCTCGCACTTTTTCACCCACTCCTTCAGGGCGGCGGGGCGGCGCAGCTTGATGTCGTCCTCCCACTCGTACCAGGGGCGGCCGTCGTGGCGGGCCTTCAGCGCCATAAAGAGGGCGTAGTCCTCCACCCAGGCGGCGTTCTTCTTGCGAAAGCGCGCCAGCGCCTTGGGCTTTTTGAAGTTCTCAAAGGCCTTCATGAGCACCTGAGAGCGCTCCTTCTGCACAGCCTCATAGTCGGTCTTCTCGGGGTCCGCGCCCCAATTGGCCCGCTTGCAGCGCTTCTCCTTCAAAAGCCCGTCCTGGCACAAAAGGTCCAGGTCGATGTACAGGGGCTCCCCCGCGAAAGCCGAGTAGCTCTGATAGGGGCTGTTGCCGTAGCTGATGGGCCCCAGGGGCAGCACCTGCCAGAACCGCTGGTGGGAAGCCGAGAGGAAGTCCACCCACTCCCGGGCGGCCTTGCCGAAGCTGCCGATGCCGTATTTGGAGGGCAGGCTGCTCACAGGCAGGAGGATGCCGGCGCTGCGGGTCATCCAGTTCGATTGATTCGCCATAGGTTTTGACCTTCTTTCCGTGAATCTCTAAGGATAAGAGCAAATAATATAATATAAGTATAACACAGGAAAGCGGCTGTGTGCAAGAAAAATATGGAAAATCCACCAGAAATTTTCCGCACACAGCCGCCGGGCTTTATAGAATTTGTCAGATGCCCAGGGCGTACCGGGCCGTGCGCGCCGGCCCCGTGCGCAGGACGCGCCCGCTTTTCACCAGCTCGCCCAGGGCGGCCTCCACGGTGGTGGGGCTCACGTCGGGCAGCAGGGCGCATATCTCCCCCTTGGAGATGGGCACGGGGCTCGTGGCCACCAGGGCCTCCACCCGGTTCTTCTTCGTCATTTTCCGCCCGGGCAGCAGGGCAAAGGCCTTTTCCGCCCGGCCCCCGCCCAGGTACAGGAGCATCAGGAAGCACTCGATAAAGGGCCAGAAGTCGCCCTCTTCCGCCGCCCCCAGGGCCTCCCCCAGAAACGCCCGGTGGCGGCAGGCCAGCTCCTCCCAGGAGACCGGCAGGGCGGCCCCGGCCTTCTGCAGCAGCAGCCGCGTGAGCAGAAAGCCCATCCGTTCCCCGCCCGGGTCAAAGGGCTGAATCAGGAGGAAACCCGCCAGCAGGCACGGCCCGGAAAGCAGAAGGGGCGCCGCCCCCTCCAGGCACCGCTGGGCGGCGGACTCCCAGGCCTCCAGGGCACCGGCCGCCTCCTCCCGGCAGCGGCCCGCCTGCTCCGGCCGGGTGCGGGCCAGAATGAGCTGGTGCAGGCGCAAAAGGTCCCGGCGACAGAGCT
>CANRZD010000114.1 GCA_947644325.1 uncultured Clostridia bacterium | reverse complement strand
CAGGGTATTTGAACGAGTAAACAAATAGTAAATAAGGGATAAACAAAAGGCGAAAAGTGTGCTATACTGAGGAAAACAGAGGAAAGCAGGGGGAATCGGAATGAAAAAACTGAGTTTGCAGGAAGTGCTGGAAGGGATCGAGGATACGCGGCGGAAAAGGAGCGTGTGGTATCCGCTGCACGAGGTGCTGTTTATCATGCTTACGGCGGTGATATGTGGAGCGACCTCATACGCAAAGGTAGAAATGTTCGGGAAAAGCAAGGAGCAATGGCTGAAAAAGTACCTTCCGTTGGAAAATGGGATACCCGATGCTTGTACGTTTCGGAACGTGATCCGGTCAATCGACACGCAGCAGCTGCACACGGTATTTGTAGAGTGGATGAAAAATGTGGCGGAGCAGATCATAGGGGTCGTGGCAATAGACGGGAAACAGGCCCGGCGGACGAAAGACGCGAAGAAAGCGCCGCTGCATGTAGTGAGCGCGTTTTCCGCCGAGTGCGGCCTGGTGCTGGGACAGTTGGCATGCGAAGAAAAAAGCAATGAGATTACCGCGATCCCCAAACTGCTGGAAATGCTGGAGTTGAAAGGCTGTATCGTGACCATAGACGCCATGGGGACACAGACGGAGATCGCGAAGAAAATCACAGAAAAAGGGGTGGATTATATCTTGGCCCTGAAGGAAAACCAGAAGCGCCTCTATGAGGAGATAAAGCTGTATTTTGAGGAATATCAGAGGGAACCGGCAGGATTGGACCCAGCCTGCCGCGCTGAGAGCCATAGCCAGGGCCATGGGCGATACGAGAGCAGGACCTGCTATATCAGCGAGGAGATCGGGTGGCTGGAGGGCCGGGAGAAATGGAGCGGCCTGGCCGGGATCGGCGTTGTATTCTGCCGGGTGGAGCAGGGCGGAAAAGTTTCAAATCAGGCACATTATTTCATTTATAGCCGAAAAGGCATGACTGCGCGCCAGGTTTTGGAGGCTAAGCGAAGCCATTGGGGAATTGAAAACCGGCTGCACTGGGTACTGGATATGCAACTCCGGGAGGATGAAAGCAGGGCCAGAGCGGACAATTCCGCCGAAAATCTCAATGTTATTCGGCACTGGGCGTATAACCTTTTGAAATCTGATTCCTCTGCACGCGGCAGCTTTTCTGACAAGCAATTCAAATGTCTGCTGGATGCATCTTTCTTGGATAAAATTGTCCGTTCCGCCTTCTGTTTTTGATTTGTTTACTCGTTCAAATGCCCTGTACTTTGGGGAAAATCCTTGACAGGCCGGGGGGAAAGTGGGTATAATTAGGGGATGAAGCGGGTTTTTCCGCCTCATCCCCTTTATACGCTATTTTCGGTCAATCCATATTTATAGAAAGGTTGAGTTAAAATGCAGTGGACAGGATTAAATGAATTACGGGAAAAGTACCTGCGCTTCTTTGAAAGCAAGGAGCATCTGCGGCTGCCCAGCTTCTCGCTGATCCCCCAGGGGGATAACTCCCTCTTGCTCATCGGCGCGGGCATGGCGCCCATGAAGAAGTACTTTACCGGTGAAACAGAGCCCCCCCGCCGCCGGGTCACCACCTGCCAGAAGTGCATCCGCACCCCGGATATCGACAGCGTGGGCATCACCGACCGCCACGGCACCTACTTTGAGATGCTGGGGAACTTCTCCTTCGGCGACTACTTCAAGCGCGAGGCCATCTCCTGGGCCTGGGAGTTCTTCACAAAGGTGCTGGAGATCCCCGAAGAGAAGCTCTACGTCACCGTCTTTGAGACCGATGACGAGGCCTGGGACATCTGGACCAAGGAGATCGGCGTGCCCGAGAGCCACATGAAGCGTATGGGCAAGGAGGATAACTTCTGGGAGCACGGCTCCGGCCCCTGCGGCCCCAGCTCGGAGATCTACTTCGACCGGGGGGAGGAGCACGGCTGCGGCAAGCCCACCTGCGGCGTGGGCTGCGACTGCGACCGCTACGTAGAGATCTGGAACCTGGTGTTCTCCCAGTTTAACAGCGACGGGGAGGGCCACTATGAAGACCTCATCCAGAAGAACATCGACACCGGCATGGGCCTGGAGCGCCTGGCCTGCGTCATGCAGGGGGTAGACAACCTCTTTTTGGTGGACACCGTGCAGAACATCATCAAGCGCATCAGCGACATCTCCGGCGTGGCCTACGGCCAGAGCCCCAAAAGCGACGTCTCCCTGCGGGTCATCACCGACCACATCCGCTCCACCGTGTTCATGATCGGCGACGGCGTGCTGCCCTCCAACGAGGGCCGGGGCTATGTGCTCAGAAGGCTTCTGCGCCGGGCCGCCCGCCACGGAAAGCTTCTGGGGGTAGACGGCGTGTTCCTGGCGGACTTGGCCGACACGGTCATAGCGGAAAACGAAAAGGCCTACCCGGAGCTCAGAGAAAAGCGGGAGACCATCCGCAAGGTCATCGGCTTTGAGGAGGAGAGCTTCTTAAAGACCATTGACCAGGGCCTGGCCCTGCTCAATTCCTTCATCGATAAGGCCGAGTCCAAGGTCTTCTCCGGCGAGCACGCCTTTACCTTAAACGATACTTACGGCTTCCCCCTGGATTTGACCCGGGAAATACTGGCCGAGCGGGGCATGGACGTAGACGAGGAGCGCTTCCGGGTCCTGATGCAGGAGCAGAAGGAGCGGGCCCGCAGCGCCCGCAAGGATGCCGGCGCGGACGCCTGGAAGGGCGAGGGCACGGCGGCGAAGGGGCTTGCGGCCACAGAGTTTACGGGCTACAGGGAGCTTACGACGGCGGCCAAGGTGCTGGCCATCATCCGGGGCGGAGAGCGCGTGGAGTCCGCCGGGGAAGGGGATGAAGTCAGCGTGGTGCTGGACAAGACCCCCTTCTACGGGGAAAGCGGCGGCCAGGTGGGCGACAGCGGCGTGCTGAAGGCCCAGGGCCTTTCCGCCGACGTGGTGGACACCACCCGGCACGAGGGGGTGTTCCTGCACCGGGCCGTGGTGGCCGAGGGCGCCCTTACCGTGGGCGACGCCCTGACAGCCCAGGTGGACGAGAAGCGCCGGGGGGCCATCATGCGGAACCACACGGCGGCCCATCTCCTGCAGGCGGCCCTGCGCAAGGTGCTGGGCGCCCACGTGGAGCAGGCGGGCCAGATGGTGAATGAAAAGCAGGTGCGCTTTGACTTCACCCATTTCTCCGCCATGACGCCCGACGAGCTGGCGGCGGTGGAGATCCTTGTCAACGAGGAGATCTTGAAGGCCGTGCCCGTAGAAGTCAAGGAGATGCCCATAGAAGAGGCCAGAAACAGCGGGGCCATGGCCCTCTTTGGCGAGAAGTACGGCGACGTGGTGCGGGTGGCCATGGTCACAGACGGCTTCTCCCGGGAGTTCTGCGGCGGCACCCATATGGACAACACCTCGAAGCTGGGCCTCTTTAAGATCACCTCCGAGTCCTCCGTGGCCTCCGGCGTGCGGCGCATCGAGGCCGTCACCGGCGGCGGGGTGCTGGGGCTCATCACCGCCCAGAACATCACCCTGCTGGAGGCCGCCCAGGCCATGAAGGTGCCGAACCCCATGGAGCTGCCCATCCGCGCCAAGCAGATGATGAGCGAGCTGAAAGAAAAGGACAAGCAGATCGAAACCCTCAACCAGCAGCTGGCAAAGGCCAATCTCCAGGGCGTCTTCCAGAACGCCCAGGCGGTGGAGGGCGTGAAGGTGGTCTTCGCCCTGCTCTCCGGCACCAGCGCCGACGGCCTGCGGGCCCTGTGCGACAAGGCCAAGGAGTACCCGGAGCCTGTGGCGGCGGTGTTCGCGGGCATCAGCGGGGGCAAGGCCTCTCTGGCCGCGGCCTGCAACAAGGCCGCCCAGGAGAAGGGCCTGAAGGCCGGGCAGCTTGTGAAGGAGGTTGCCATGCTCACCGGCGGCAACGGCGGCGGCCGGCCGGACTTCGCCATGGCCGGGGCAAAGGACCAGACGAAGCTGGACGAGGCTTTGGCCGCAGTGCCCGAGCTTGTGAAAAAGCAGATAGGCTAAGGAGGCAGTAAAAATGGCGGACTGCATTTTTTGTAAGATAGCGGCGGGGGAGATCCCCTCCAAAAAAGTCTACGAGGACGAGACCGTGCTGGCCTTTTACGACCTGGACCCCCAGGCCCCGGCGCATGTGCTGGTGATCCCCAAGGCGCACATTGCCTCGGCCGCGGAGATCACCCCGGAAAACAGCGGGGTGGTAGGCCATATCTTTGAGGTCATCGCGAAGCTCTCCCAGGACCTGGGCCTGGAAAAGGGCTTCCGGGTCATCAACAACTGCGGGGAAGACGGCATGCAGAGCGTACAGCACCTGCACTTCCACCTGCTGGGCGGCCGCAAAATGGGCTGGCCTCCTTTCCCGAAGGATTGATTTTTAGCGGCAAAAGAAAAGAAGCTCCTAAAAAAGGGTGGCACTTCCTTACGAAGTGCCACCCTTTTTTA
>CANRZD010000113.1 GCA_947644325.1 uncultured Clostridia bacterium | reverse complement strand
ATGCCGTCGGCGCCGGCAAAGATGTATTCATCGGCGTACTTGCTGTTCATGGTGTAGACGATGCTCTTGGCGGTGGAGATCAGCGACTGGCCCAGGGCCTTGCGGCCCGAGGCGGTGGGGTCCGAGCTGCCGCGCAGGGCGGAGTAGTTGGCAAGCTCGTTGCCCAGGTCGTTATACACCTTCTCCAGGGCGTCCCACCCCTGGCTGAACTTGCCGGAGACTCGGTCGTTGTTGTCCATCTGGCTCTCGGTGTTCCACCGGGCCCGGCGCAGCTGGAAGGCCTTGGTGGCGGCGGCGGGGTCCTCGCTGTAGGAGGTGAACTGGCGGTTCGTGATGACCTTGTCGATTGCGTGGTTCAGGCCCCGGTATGTGCGCTGCAAAGTGGATTTATAGCTATAGATCGTGCCGTTTGTAGTGACGCGGCGTACCATAAGAAAACACCTCTCAAAATTCAGATTTTCCCATTACCGGCCCACAATGCCGGTGTTGTTGATGAGCCTCTCCAGCATCTCGTCGATGGTGGTGAGCAGCCGGCAGGCCGCCGAATACGACTTCTGGAACTGCATCATGTTCACGGTCTCGTCGTTTAAGTCCACGCCCGAGACGCCCTCCCGGGACAGGTACAGGTCCTCAGAGGCGATCTCGTAGTTGTCCAGGGCCTCCTCGGTGGTCTTGGTCTCTGTGCCCAGAATGCTGTTGAGCTTTGTGAGCATGCCGAAGAAGGTGCCGTTAAATACCAGCTCGTCGCTGTCCACCCCCACGTCAGAGGGCTTATAGTCGAACTTTTTATCCATAATGGCCACAAAGTGGTCCAGATTGTCGTTGTTTGTGCTCTGGTTCTTGAAGGCGTCCGGGTCCTTCGTCCGCTGAATGCGCACAGCGTCGATAGACCAACTCTTGGAAATCGACAGGTTCCGGGCGGTGATGCCATCGGGGTCATCCCCGTCGCCGCTGTTGCTGAACAGCACACCGGCACGCATTTCGGCCAAAATATCGTCTTTTTTGAATTTTTCCAAGCCGGCAGTCACTTTTTCCAAATCGAGCACATTTGCAACAGGGTTTTTGCTGGGGTCATCATCATAGAAAGTCGTTACATTCTTCCCATCCGCGTCTTGCGTTGTCTTCGAATAGCAAAGGGGTTGGGCAGTCGGGTCTTTGGTGGGGTCTTTATCGTAGAACGTCCTTACCCCCGTGTCCTCGTCCAGCTTGTTATAGTACACATTGGGGTTCGTGGCCGGGCAGAGGTCCGGGGCGTTGGCGTCGTTCATCCACCGAGCGAAGATGTTTGCCAGGTTGTCAAAGGCTTTCTGGTAGAAGGGGATGCCCCGCTTGGTGCCGCAGTCCGGGTCGATCTTCAAGTCCGCCTGGGTGGAGTACTCGCCGCTCTCGGTGAGCATCTCGCGGGCGGCCTGCAGAGAGCCGTACATGAAGTTGTCGCCGATTTTCAGGTACATTTCCCCCTCGGCGTCGGTGTACTTCTCCACGTCCAGGGTCTTGTCGTTTTCGGCCTTTGTCATGCGCCGGTCCTCGCCGGGCATGATGTTGTCGTGCCGGTCCCGCATGACGGAGGCCTGCAGGCGCAGCATGGGGTCGTCTTCCATTTCGTCTGTGGGCACGGGCTCGTAGTCTTCCCATTTGGCGTTGTTGGCCGGGTCGGCAATCCACGCATCAATTTCTTCTTTTGTATATTCCTTTCCATCGCCGCCTATAGCGCGGTACAGAAGATCGCCGTCGGCGTTTGTCTTCTGCACCGGCTGCTGCTGAATGGACAACTGCGCGCCGAAGATGCCGTCGATGAGGGTGACGCCGCCGAAAACGCTGGTCTTGTCGGCCAGGTCGATCTTCAGCTTCTCCACGGTCATGCCCGCGCCGATGTCCTCCTCCGAGTAGGTCACGTGGATGCGCATGTAGCCGGAGAGCTCGTCGATGAGCAGGTTGCGCTCGTCCTTGAGCTCCAGGGCGTCGCCGCCGTGTATGTTCTCCTTGCGGATGGCTTCGTTCAAGTCCCGGATGCCCGTGAGCACGGTGTTCACCCGGTCCAGGTCCTGGCGGAAGGCCTTCTCGTAGTCCTTGCTGAGGGTCTCCAGCTGCTTGGCGTAGTCGTTGAACCACTTGACCACGTCCTCGGCCGCGCTGCGGGTGATGGTGTCGTACTGGTCCCGGTCGGGGCCCTCGGTGTTGTGGGCCTGCAGGGCGTCAAAGAGCTTTTTCATAGAGAGCTCCAGCACGCCGTCTTTCTCCTCGCCCCTGCCCACTTCGTCAAAAATGGCGGAAAGCGACTGAAGGCCGCCCAGCTTTGAGCCGGCCGCGCCCACGTTTGCGTTTTCATTGCGGTAACGGATGTCGAGATAGGGGTCGCGCAACTGGCTGACGCTGGTGCACAGGGCCCCCGCGCCCACCCTTATGTCGTTGGTGATGGAGTAGTGGTCCACCCCGCCCACGTGCAGGGCCTTCTGGTTGAGCTTCTGCCGGGTGTAGCCGGGGGTGTTGATGTTGGAAATATTGTTGCCGGTGACTTCCAAAGCCTTCTGGGACGCGTAGATGCCCAGCCTGGCGGTGGCAAAGCCGCCGAACGTGGATACATTGCTCATATACTGTCATCCTCCTATGGGTTCTCGGTTTAGGCGCGCAGGTCCGTGCGCATTTTGGGCGGGGGCTCGTCGGGGGAAGGGAGAGGGGGCGCGTTTTCGGGCATCATGCTCTCGATGTCCCGCAAAGCCCGCTCCATTACGGACCGCGCCGCCGCCGCCGCGCTCTGGTAGCGGGTAAACTGCGTCTGGAGACGATCCACCGTGTCCCGGGCCTCCAGGCGCAGCTCCGGGGGGTAGTGCTCGAATAAATGGTTCAGCGGCACTTCGCTCAGGCCCATTTCACTGAGAAGCGCCTGCCGTTTCCGCTCCAGCGTCTTCAGGGACAGGGTGATGACCTGCTCCCTGCGCATGCACTGGTCCAGCTCCGTCAGGTCCCCCTCCCGGGTGCAGCTGACCTTCCGCCGGGCTAGCCCGGCCAGCTGGTCCAATGTGTCGGAAAGCTCCCCTAAAAGCTTCAAAAAGTCGCTGTGGGGCCCGCTCATGGGCTTACACCTCCCCTAAAAGCAGCATTTTCCGGGCGATGTTCCCGGCGTCTATCTGGTACTGCCCAGCCTGCACCTGGTCGTGCAGCATGCTGATCTCGCCGGTGGTGGTGGCGGTGCGCACGTCCTGGGCGATGCGGCTCTTTATTTCCATCATGAAGGGGTCGTTCTCATGGGCGCTGATGGTCACCTGGTCGTACTTGCCCCCCGGGGCGCTTGCCCGGGCCTTGCGGACCGGCTGGGCCCGCCCGGCGCGTACAGGGCCGCCCACCGGGGCAATTCCGTTTCGGGAAAACTGGATCATATACGTCCCTCTTTTCTAATTGCTCATTCTACTATTATCATCGGATATACCCCCGAAAAAATAAGCCCCAGGCAAAGAAAAACCCCCGGCAGGCATCCGCCGGGGGTCCTTTCCCCTATATTTTCAGCCGGCGCATGAGCACCCCGGCAATGCTTTCACAGGGGGCCTGCTCGCACACGGCGCCTTTTTCAAAGGCCACCCCGGGCATGCCGTACACCACGCAGGACTCCTTATCCTGCCCAATGGTATAGGCCCCCCGCTTGCGCATGGCCAGAAGCCCCTCGGCCCCGTCGGCGCCCATGCCGGTCATGATGATGCCCACCATCTTGCACCGCACGTTCTCCGCCATAGAGTGGAACAAGGCGTCTACCGAGGGCCTGTGCCCGCTGACCCGCTCCCCCGGGGTGCAGGATACGTAGTACCCCCCCGTGGCCGTGCGGTTGATGCGGCACTGCAGGTCCGCCGGGGCCACCAGGGCCACGCCCTTCTCGATCTTGTCGCCGTTCACGGCCTCCCGCACCTCCATGCGGCACAGGCGGTTCAGGCGCTCGGCGTACATCTTTGTGAACCCCGGCGGCATGTGCTGCACAATGACCATGCCCGGGATATCCGCGGGCAGGCGCTTCATGACTTCCAGGGTGGCTTCCGTCCCGCCTGTAGAGGCCCCCAGGCCGATGATGTACTGGGGCGCCGCCCCCAGGGGCCCCAGGGGGGCCACCGGGGCTTCCGGCTCCTTCTGGGCCCGGGGGGGCCGCACCTTGGCGCTGGCGGCCACAATGACCTTCTGCACCAAAGAGCGTATGAACTGCTCCCGGCTCTCCACCCCGTCGGGCTTGCGCACAAAGTCCACGGCCCCGGCGTGCAGGGCGTCGAAGACCTTCAGGTTCAAAGAGGAGCACAGCACCACCGGCAGGGGGTGCTCAGGCAGAAGCTTTTTCAAAAACTCGATGCCGGTCATGCCGGGCATCTGCACGTCGCAGGTCATCACATCGGGGTTTAATTGCTCCACCTTCCGCTGGGCGTCCATGGCGTTGATGGCATAGCCCACCACCTCCAGCTTGGGAGAAGTGCTCAGCCCGTCTATAATGGTCTTGCGGGCCACGATGGAGTCGTCTACCACCAGCACCCGTATCTTCCTTCCCACTACGCTCATCCTACTACCTCCTTTATTTATGAAAAGCCCAAAAAGCGCATGACGCCTCCCCCTGTCTCACGGCCGTTATGCAGGGGCCGGGCGCTGCGCCTTGGTCTCTTTATTACGCTTTTCTGAATATGGACGTGGCCACCCGCTTGTAGGGGGCGTCCGGCGAAAGGTTCTCCGCCTTGCTGATGACCAGGTACCCCCCGGGCACCGTGGCGTCATAGAAGCGCCTGACCAGGGCGTCCTTGGTGGGCTGATCGAAGTAGATCATCACGTTGCGGCAGAAAATCACGTCAAATTTCCGGCGGAAGTGGATGGGATCCATCAGGTTAA
>CANRZD010000112.1 GCA_947644325.1 uncultured Clostridia bacterium | reverse complement strand
GGAAAAAGGGGAATTGCCCCTGCGGGTCACCCACAACGACACGAAGATGAGCAACATCCTTCTGGACGACAAGACCGGCAAGGCCGTGTGCGTCATTGACCTGGACACGGTGATGCCGGGCCTGTGCGCCTTTGACTTCGGGGATTCCATCCGCGCCGGGGCCGCCACCGCCGCCGAGGACGAGACAGACCTTTCGAAGGTCCGCTTTGATTTGGAGCGCTACCGGGCCTACGCCAGGGGCTTTCTGCGGGCCGCCGGGGAGATCCTCACCCAAAAGGAGCTGGAGACCCTGCCCGACGGGGCCATCCTCATGACGCTGGAGGTGGGCCTGCGCTTTCTGGCCGACTACTTAAACGGCGACGTGTACTTCCGCACCGCCCGCCCCGGCCACAATCTGGACCGGGCCCGGAACCAGTTCAAGCTGGTAGCGGAAATGGAGGCCGCCCGGGAGGACATGGGCCGGGTCATCCGGGAGCTGATGGCATAAATTTCAAAGCAAGCATAAATAATTAAAATAACATTCCAGACCCCTTGCACTTTTCCCTCCCAGGGTGTACACTGTTCACGTACACCCTAGGCAAAGACCCAGTCAAAGAAAGGATGTTTCATCATGAAAGTTGCAGTTATTGGCGCGTGGCACGTACATACCCGGGAGTACACCACCGCCATCCAGCAGAACCCCAAAGCCGAGCTGTGCTGCCTGTGGGACGACGACCAGGAGCGGGGCAAGGCCATGGCTGAAAAGTTCGGCATCCCCTTCCAGCCGGACCTGCAGGCCATCTGGGACGACGAGAGCATCGACGCGGTTTCCATCACCACGGCCACCTGCCAGCACACAGAGGTGCTCATGGCCGCCGCCAAGGCAAAAAAGCACATCTTTACCGAGAAGGTGCTGGCCTTCACCAACGAGGAAGCGGAGCAGATCGCCAAGGCCATCAAAGAGAGCGGCGTGAAGTTCACCATCTCTTACCCCCACAAGACCTGGCCCACCCTGAAGGCCGCCAAGGAGCTGGTGGACAGCGGCAAGCTGGGGCAGATCACTTATGCCCGGGTGCACAACTACCACAACGGCAGCACCGCCGGGTGGCTGCCCCCCCACTTCTATGACGCGGCCCAGACCGGCGGCGGCGCCATGATGGACCTGGGCGCCCATCCCATGTACACCCTCAACTGGTTCCTGGGCGAGCCCAAGTCTGTGGTGTCCATGTTCACCACGGTCACCGGCAAGCCTGTGGAGGACAACGCCGTGTCTGTCATTGAGTTCGCAAACGGCACCATCGGCGTCTCTGAGACCGGCTTTGTGACCACCGGCATCCCCTACGTCATGGAGATGAGCGGCACCAAGGGCTCCTTGATGGTGCACAACAACATCCTGGAGTACAGCTGTGAGGAGACCGAAAACCAGCTGGTGCAGATGACCGACCTGCCCGAGAAGTCCACCATGCCCATCGACGCCTGGATCGACGCCGTCAACGGCATCGGCGAGGCCCCCAACGGCGTGGATGACGCCGTGGCCCTGACCAAATTCATGGTAGGCGCTTACGAGTCCTTCAAGACCGGCAAGAAGTACACCTTCTAAAAAGCAAGCAAAAGGGCCGCTGCCAAGCCGCAGCGGTCCTTTTTTGTGTGCTTTTTTATCCGATAGTGGCGTTTGCCCACTGGTAGGGCTCATCTAAAGGCCAGGAAAAGCCAATGTTGGGGATGGACAGGGCCTCCTCGCCTTCCATGTAGAAATAGATGTCCAGGCTGTCCGGGTCGCCGCCCTCCCCGGTGAAGCCCCACTGCAGGGTCTTCTGAATGCTGTCCAGCACGTGCTCGGCCATGTCCTCGGCGCTGTAGACGTGGTATCCGGGCATCTGGGGCTCCGGCGGGCCGGTGAACAGGCCGGAGGTGGAAGCAAGGCACACGCTCATGCCGCCCTTGCCGGTGGTGACGGGCTCTGCCAGGGTCAGGTCCCAGCCGGTGAGCTCGGCTATGCGGGCGATAAGGGCTTCGGGGGTCACCTGGTCCTCCTCCAGCATACTGGGGGACGCGGCGAAGCCCCCTGCCTTGGTGCCGATAAAAACGCAGTCCCCGGGGTAGCCAGAGGGTATTCCCTCCTGGGCCTCAGGCGGCAGGGTCGGGGCGTCTTCGCCGGCGGAGGCTAAGCCCTCCTCCGGGGCGGAGGCGGGCACAGAGCTTTCCTGTGCAGAGCTGCCCGCTGCGGGGCTGTTCACGGCCGAGGGGCCGGGTGTAGGCGTAGGGGCCGGGTCAGAAGACTTCCCCCCGCAGCCCCCCAAGGCCACGCAGACCGTTAGCAAAAGGGCCAGCAAAACCATACTTTTTTTCATAAATTTTCCACCTTTCTAAGGTTATTCCACCCGGCGCACGCCCAGCTCTACGGCCTCGCCATTGATGTCCCACTGGGCGGTAAAGCCCTCCAGCTCGCTGTAGTGGCAGGCGTTCCCCAGCACGTCAGAGAGGATGGCGCTCTCGTTGGCTTTCAGCACGGCCGCCACCTTCTCGCTGCCCTTCTGGTAGACCTCGATGTGGTCCGTCACGTGGAAGCCCGCGTCCTTGCGCATGGACTGGAGCTTGCTGACAATCTCCCGCACAAAGCCCTCCTCGATGAGCTCGTCCGTAAGGGCCGTGTCCAGCACCACGGTCAGGCCCCGGTCAGAGACAGAGGTGAAGCCCTCCTTCTGGGCGGCGTCAATGAGCAGCTCTTCTTCCGTAAGGCTCACGTCCCCGCCGGCCATGGGCACGGTGACCGCGCCTTCACTATCCAGCTGCTTCTTGGCGGCGGAGCCGTCCAAATTCTGCAGGGCCTCGCGCAGCTCGTTTAAGCGCTTGCCGAACTTCTTGCCCAGAAGTTTTAACTGGGGCTTGAAGGTGTAGGAGGTGAAGTCGGACATGTCCGAAAGGAACTCCAGTGCCTTTACGTTTAACTCCTGCTTGATGATATCCTGGTAAAGCTCCCCCAGCCCGGAGGCGGCGTCTGTGTAGAGCTTTTTAAGGGGCTGGCGGTTCTTGATGCCCGAGAGGTTCCGGGCGGCGCGGCCCTGGGTGACCACCTTCAGCACCTCGTCCATGTCCTGCTCCAATTTCAAGTCGATGCGGCTTTCGTCGCAGACGGGGTAGCGGCACAGGTGCACGCTCTCCGGGGCGTTCTTGTCGATGGAGCACACAAGGTTCCGATAGATCTCCTCGCTGATAAAGGGCGTCAGGGGGGCGGCCAGCTGGGCCGTGGCCACCAGGGCCGTGTGCAGGGTCATGTAGGCGGCGGTCTTGTCCTGCCCCTCCCCCTGGGCCCAGAAGCGGGCGCGGCTGCGGCGCACGTACCAGTTGCTCATTTCGTCCACGAAGTCCTGCAGGGCCCGGGCGGCCTCGGGCACCTTATAGGCGGCAAGGTCCCCGTCCACCTCCTTGATGGTGGAGTGCAGGCGGGAGAGCAGCCACTTGTCCATGACGGTCAGGGCGCAGTTATCTAAAGTATATTTTGTGGGGTCAAAGCCGTCGATATTGGCGTACAGCACGTAGAAAGCGTAGGTGTTCCACAGGGTGGAGAAGAATTTTTTCTGCCCCTCCACCACGGCCTTCTTGCTGAAATTCTTAGGCAGCCACGGCGCCGAGCAGGTGTAGAAGAACCACCGCAGGCTGTCCGCCCCGAAGGTCTCCAGGGCCTCCATGGGCTCTACGGCGTTGCCCTTTGACTTGCTCATCTTCTTCCCTTCCTCGTCCTGCACAAGGCCCATGACCAGCACGTTCTTATAGGGGGCCTTGTCAAAGAGCAGGGTGGAGATGGCCAGAAGCGAATAGAACCACCCACGGGTCTGGTCCACGGCCTCGGAGATGAAGTCGGCGGGGAACTGGCTCTCAAAGAGCTCCTTGTTTTCAAAGGGGTAGTGGTGCTGGGCAAAGGGCATAGAGCCCGAGTCGAACCAGCAGTCGATGACCTCGGGCACCCGGTGCATCTCCTTGCCGCAGTGGGGGCAGGGGATGGTGACCTCATCCACGTAGGGCCGGTGCAGCTCAATATCTTCGGGGCAGTTTTTAGAGAGCTCCTTGAGCTCTTGGATGCTGCCCACAGCGTGGCGGTGGCCGCACTCACATTCCCAGATATTGAGAGGCGTGCCCCAGTAGCGGTTGCGGCTGACGGCCCAGTCCTGCACGTTCTCCAGCCAGTCGCCGAAGCGGCCCTTGCCAATGCTCTCCGGCAGCCAGTGGACGGTGTTGTTGTTTGCGATCAGCTGCTCCTTCACGTCGGTCATCTTGATGAACCAGCTCTCCCGGGCGTAGTAGATCAGGGGCGTGTCGCAGCGCCAGCAGAAGGGGTAGCTGTGCTCGAACTTGGGCGCGGAGAACAAGAGGCCCCGCTTCTCCAGGTCCATGAGGATCTCCTTGTCCGCGTCCTTGCAGAAGACGCCGGGCCACTTGGTCTCCGGGGTCATCTGGCCCTTCTGGTCTACCAGCTGCACCAGGGGCAGGCCGTACCTGCGGCCCACTTTCGCGTCGTCCTCGCCGAAGGCCGGGGCGATGTGCACCACGCCCGTGCCGTCGGTGAGGGTCACATAGTCGTCGCAGACCACGTACCAGCACTTCTCCTTGGGGCTGACAAAGTCGAACAGGGGCACGTACTCCTTGTGCTCCAGGTCCGCACCCTTATAAGTCTCCAGCACGGTGTAATTCCCCTCGCCCAGCACGGTATCGCACAGGGCCGCGGCCATATAATAAATTTCTGTCTTCTCATCCTTTGTGAAGCTGACTTTCACATAGTCCTCCCCGGCGTTCACGCACAAGGCCACGTTGGAGGGCAGCGTCCAGGGGGTGGTGGTCCAGGCCAGGATGAAGGCGTCCTCGTCCTTGCACTTAAACTTCGCGATGGCCGAGCGCTCCTTCACGTCCTTATAGCCCTGGGCCACCTCGTGGGAGG
>CANRZD010000111.1 GCA_947644325.1 uncultured Clostridia bacterium | reverse complement strand
GCGGCCTTCGGGTCTTTATTCAGCGGCTTTCTGGGCAGCGAGGATCAGATCGGCATGGTGGAGGAGATCCTCACCATGGTCCGCACCCCCCGCACCCTGGTGCTGGTAGACCCGGTCATGGGGGACGGCGGGAAGCTCTATCAGACCTACACCCCGGGAATGGCCGACGGCATGGCGCGGCTGTGCCGCCGGGCCGACGCCGTGGCCCCCAACATGACGGAAGCCTGTCACATCCTGGGCCTGCCCTATGACCCGGGGCCCTACACGGAAAGCTTTCTGCGCCGGGTGCTGGAGGGCCTGTGTGAACTGGGGCCCTCTATGGCGGTCATTACCGGGGCGGGGCGCAGGGAAGGGGAATTGGGCGCCGCCTGCCTGGACGCCCGTACCGGCCGCGTGAGCCTTTCGGTGCGGGAGCGCGTCCCAGGGTTTTTCCACGGCACAGGGGACTTGTTCTCCGCCACGCTCTTAGGCGGGCTCTTAAACGGCATGGCCCTGGAAACGGCCTGCGACACGGCGGTGGAGTTCACCCACCGCACCATCGTCTCCACCGCCCAGAGCGGCGCGGACCGGCGCTTCGGGCCCAAATTCGAAAAACACCTGGGGTGGCTCTGCGCCGTCATGGCCAAGGCCCGGGGGGAAGAACAGGAAGAAGCCGGGGCAGCCCCGGCCCAATATAAGGAGGACCGCATATGCAAGTAAAGCAGCTGTCTATTTTCATCGAGCACCAGCCCGGCCGACTGGCCCAGATCACCGAGGTGCTGGCACAGGCGGGGGTGAACATCATGGCCATCTCCGTCACCGACACCAGCGACTACGGCCTTCTGCGCTGCGTGTGCGACCGCACCGACGACGCCATAGCGGCCCTGAAGGCCCAGGGCATGGCCTACACGGTGAACAAGGTGCTGGCCGTGGCCGTGCCCGACGTGCCGGGCTCCTTCTGCCGGGCGGTGCGGCTTTTGTCAAAAGAGGGCTTTGACTTGGAGTACATGTACTGCTTTGTCAGCCGCAAGCAGGGCAAGGAAACGGTGGTCATACGGGTGGACGACGGGGAGAACGCCGCCCGGGCCCTCATGGCCGACGGCTGGGAGGTCCTCACCGAGGAGGCCCTGGCCCCGGTGTAAGCGGGCAAATAATCCACGCCCTTCCGGCATACCTATTGGGTAGAAAACCGGAAGGGCGTGGTCAAATGCAAGGGAAGTGCGAAAAGCGGCCGTCGGGCCAGAACTTCCTGTGGGGGGCCCTGGTGCTCACCGCGGGTATGGCGGCCGTGAAGGTCATCGGGGCCCTATTCAAGGTGCCGCTGCAGCGGATCATAGGGGAATACGGCATGGGGCTTTTCAGCGTGGCCTACAACTTCTACGGCCCTGTGTTCAGCTTGGCCACGGCCGGGTTCCCGGTGGCGGTGTCCCGGCTTGTGTCAGAAAGCGCCAGCCTGGGCCGCTGGCGGGATGTGGCAGAGATAAAAAGGGCGGCCATGCCCCTGTTCCTGGGGGCGGGCCTTATAGGCACCGTGGCCGTGACCCTCTGCGCGCCCCTTTACTGCGAGAAGGCCGTGGGGAGCCCCCAGGCCCTTTTCCCCATGCTGGCCCTGGCCCCGGCGGTGCTCTTTGCCTGCGGGGGGGCCGTGTACCGGGGGTACTTTGCGGGGCTGGGGGACATGACCCCCACGGCCCTTTCCGAGGTGGCCGAGGCCGCTGTGAAGCTGACATTGGGCCTGTGGTGCGCGGGCTCCGCCATAGAGGCCGGGAAAAGGCAGCTGGAAAGCTGCGGCGCCGTCTTCGGCATTGCCCCCAGGGCCCCCGGGGACGGCACGTTTCTGGTGCTGGCCCTGGGGGCGGCCGGGGCGGTGCTGGGGGTGACGGCGGGGACCCTGGCGTCGCTTTTTTACCTGTGGGTGCGGTTTCACCTGCGGGGGGTGGGCCGGGGCCTTACAGAGGCTTCGCCCCCTGCCGCCCCCCGGAAGGACATACGCCGCAGGCTCTTAAAGATCACCCTGCCGGTGGCGGCGGGCTCCATCGCCATGAACGCCGGGGGGCTCATCGACGCGACCTTTCTGCAGAACCGCCTGCGGGACCTGCTGCGTACCGCCCCCGCAGAGCTCTTCGCGGCCTTTGGCGGCCGGCTGCCCCCGGTGTACCGGGAGAATCCCGAGAGCGTGCCCACCTTCCTCTACGGCTGCTACACCATGGCCCTCACCCTCTACCTGCTGGTGCCCGCGGTGACCCAGTCCTTCGGGGTCAGCGCCCTGCCCGCCGTCACCGAGGCCTGGACCAACCGGGAGAAGCTGGGCCGCCGGGGCCTGCAGGGGCGCATGGCCTCGGTGCTGCGGCTGGCGGCTTTGTTCTGCTTTCCGGCGGGGCTGGGGCTCACGGCCCTGTCGGGGCCCATTGTGCGCGTGCTTTACGGGGACGGCCCCTCGGCGCCCATAGTGGCCGGGGTGCTGGGCATTCTGGGGCCGGCCTCTTTGTTCACGGCCATGAGCATCCCCCTTTCCAGCATGCTGCAGGCGGTGGGCCGGGCCGACCTGCCCGTAAAGGCCCTGTGCGCCGCCATGGCCCTAAAGATCATAGTGAACTGGGCCCTGTGCGGCGTGCCGGAAATCAATCTTTTAGGCGCGGGGGTGGGCACGCTTTTAAGCTACCTGTTCCTGGCGGCGGTGCAGCTTTACTGCCTGCAGCGGGCGGCCGGGGTGCGCCTGCCCGTAAAAGAGCTTCTGGGCCCGCCCTTTTTAAGCGCTTTGCTGTGCGCGGGGGCGGCCTTTTCCGGGCACGGGCTTCTCTGCTATGTGCTTCCCGGGCGGGAGGTCTTGTGCCTGCTTTTTTCCATTCTGCTGGGGGCGGGGGCCTATGTTTTCGGGGCCCTGTGCCTGGGCGCGGTGACGGCCCAGGACCTTCTGCTGGTGCCCGGCGGGCAAAAAATTGCAAAAACCCTTGAAAAAAGGGGATGGATATGATATCATTTCAAGTGCTACAGCTTTTTGCCCTTACGCAAACCCGATCAAACTTATATTTGGAGGTACGTTTCTCATGAACAAGTCTGAACTGATCGCCGATGTGGCCCTGCGGGCCGATATCACCAAAAAGGACGCCGACGCGGCTGTGAACGCCATTGTGGATTCCATCACCCACGCCCTGGAGATGGGCGACAAGGTGCAGCTTGTGGGCTTCGGCACCTTCGAGGTGCGCACCCGCGGCGCCCGCACCGGCCGCAACCCCCGCAACAACGAGGAGATCAGCATCCCCGCTTCCAAGGCCCCCGCTTTCAAGGCCGGCAAGGCCCTCAAGGATGTTGTGAATAAGTAAGCTTTTGCGCATAGGGCGGGCCCGGGGGTTTCCGGGCCTGTTTTGTTTTCGAAAGGAGTTTTTTTGTGAGACTGGATAAGTTCTTGAAGATATCCCGCCTGATAAAGCGCCGCACCGTGGCAAACGAGGCCTGCGACGCCGGCCGGGTCTTTGTAAACGGCAAGCAGGCCCGGGCCTCTTACGAGGTGAAGGAGGGGGACGTGCTCTCCATCACCATGGGGGAGAGGGTCTTAAAGGCCCAGGTGCTCTCCGTTACGGAGTACGCCAAAAAGGAGGAGGCGGGCTCCCTTTACCGCATTATAGAGGAATAAAGGGGGAGCTTTCCGCATATCCATGTCTTGACCGGGACCCACCCGGGGAAAGGGATGGAACAGATGCCAGAGACCCAGAAGCCCATGAAGCGCCACGAGCTGCGGCTGGAGGCCCGGGAGCGCCTGACCGCCGCCGGCATACGCCGGGTGGATTTTTTCAGCGACGAGCTCATCACCGCCCAGACCGACCTGGGCCAGCTCAACATAAAGGGCGAGGCCCTGCACATAGAGAGCCTCAGCGCCGACACCGGCGACATGCTGGTGAAGGGCAAGGTGGCGGCGGTGTCCTACACCGAGAGCAGCCCGGCCCTGTCTTTCTTCGGCAGGCTTTTCAAATGACCGGGGCCGGGGCGCCCGTAGTCTTTTTCTGCCTGCTGACGGGGGCCGCGCTGGGGGCGCTCTTTGTGGTCCTGAAGGCCCTGCGGCTAGGGCTCTCGGCGGGCAGGCTCCTTACCGCGCTGCTGGATGTGCTCTTTGGCATAGTGTGCGGGGGCGTGGTTTTCCTTTCGGCCCTGGCGGTGGATAAGGGCCGGCTGCGGCTGATACAGGCGCTGCTGCAGGGGCTGGGGGCCTGGGCGGCCGTTACGGCCCTGGACCCGGCCGCCTGCGCCCTGGGAAGGGCCGTTTCGCTCTTAAAAAGGAAAATTTTGCGCCGGGGACCAAAAAAGACTTGAAAAACTTATGTAGACTATTATATAATGGGTGTAGCGGGACGCAAAAGCCGCGCCTGCCGCCGGAACCGGAAAGGGGCATCGCCTTTTGAAAGAAAAAAAGAATCGCAGATATCGGGGCAGCTTCCTTCTGAAATTCGCCGTGTTCTGCCTGGCCCTGTTCGTGGCCTTCATCCTTATCAGCAAGCAGTTCGAAATCGCGGAGAAGCGCCGCACCCTGGACGGCCTGCAGGCCCAGCTGGACCAGCAGACCCTGCGCAACGCGGAACTGCAGGACCAGCTGGAGGACAGCGAGGGCCTTAAGGAATACGCGGAAAGAAAGGCCCGGCGGGACCTGGACTACGCTAAGCCCGACGAACGCATCTTTGTGGATGTGGGCGGGGGCGAGTAGCCCGCTTTTATTCAAGACTTCGGTAAGCCTAGGAGGATCAATCGGTATTATGCAGCTTGAGGTTGGAGAAATCTATGAGGGTAAGGTGACGGGGATCACCAAGTTTGGGGCGTTTGTCAGCTTTGAGGGGGGCCGCACGGGCATGGTCCATATCTCAGAGGTGGCGCCCGTGTTCGTCAATGAGATCAAGGATTTTGTCACAGAAGGGCAGACCGTGAAGGTAAAGGTGCTGTCCATCAGCGAGGAGGGGAAGATAAGCCTCTCCATCCAGAAGGCCCTGCCCGAGGACCAGCAGCGGGGGCCCGCCCCCCGCCGTCCGGAAGGGGACCGGGGCGG
>CANRZD010000110.1 GCA_947644325.1 uncultured Clostridia bacterium | reverse complement strand
TTTATAGCGGTCATCCTCCAGGTTTATCTCCTCCGGGTTTACCGAGGCGATCTCGTATTCCGCCAGGGCCGAGTTCTTCACGGCCCGCACGGTGGCGGTCATCTTCTGCATGGTGTTGCCGGTGAGCTTCACCGAGGTGGGATTGAGGTTTGCGGTGACCACGAAGTCCTCGGCGGTGAGCTTCGACGTAATGAGGCTGTTGCCCGAGACCTCGATGTCCGCCATGCTGTAGGACATGTTGAACACCCGCAGCCCGTCGGCCTCGGCCTCGGCGGAGAGGACCACGTCGATGGGCACGTCGTAGATGGTGTAGGTGCCGTTCATGTCGCTGCGGGCCGCCAGCACGAACCAGGTGGTCAAAGCGATCAAAAAGGAAAAGACCAGGACAAAGGTGTTGTGGTAGAAAATGTTCGTCAGGGAAAACTTCTTCTTCCCCTGCTTCCCCTGCGCGGGCTTTGCGTCCTTCATGGCTTAACCCCCCTTCCGGCTGGAGCCGATGCCCAGCCTGCCCAAAATGCGCTTGCCGCCGGAGCTGCCCTCCTGGGCGCCGATGAGATACTTCTCCAGGGCTTCGGAAAGGCCTGCCCGGGTGTAGTCCCGGGTCAGCCGCCCGCCCACGGCGATAGAGATCTGGGCCGTCTCCTCTGAGACGACCACCACTACGGCATCGGAATTCTCGCTCATGCCCAGGGCCGCCCGGTGGCGGGTGCCCAACTCGGCGCTGACATTGTCGCTGCTGGTAAGGGGCAGAATGCACCCGGCCGCGTGGACACGGCCGTTTCGGATAATCATGCCGCCGTCGTGCAGGGGGGCCTTGTTGAAGAAGATGTTGCCGATGAGCTGGGCCGAGGGCTCGGCCTCTACGATGGTGCCGGTCTCGGCGATCTCCCCCAGCTTCGTGCGGCGCTCAAATACAATTAACGCGCCCATGCGCTGCTGCTGCAGTATGCCCACGGCCCCCACCACCCCGGCGATGGCCCGCTGGGTCAACAGCTTGTCCTCGTCCCGCTCCTTGCCGCCGATGAGGTTCCCTAAAGACCCCACCTTGCTGTGGCCCACCTGCTCCAAGGCCTTTCGTATCTCCGGCTGGAACAGGATGATGACCACGATGAAGGCGGACTGGAAGAAGTAGCGCAGAAGCTGGTTTAACATCAAAAAGTTCAAAGCGTCGTTGGAAGACAGCAGGAACAGGGCCACCAGAAGGATGATGCCCTTTACCAGCTGCCCGGCCCGGGTCTCCCGCACCAGCTTGATGATACCGTACAGCAGCACGGTCACGATGCAGACGTCGATGGCGTCCTTGAAGGTAAACTGCCGCGCCAGGTTCAAAAAGGTCTGCCAGAACCGCATGACCGCGTCCATGATATCGCCCACTGCCGTCATTCCTTTCTATATGTAAAGTGTCTTGTCCCCAAAAGCGGCCCGGGCGCAAAAAAGCCTGTGGGCCTGCCTGTGTTTATTGTAGCACAGGCAGGCCGCAAATAAAAGGCTTTTTTCGTTTTCAAATTTCACCTTCCCCCGCCGGAATGGCCCTGACCCTGCGCACCAGGGCCTCCATCTCCTGGGGCCTGGTGAAGGCCGAGGGGGACACCCGCACCGTGCCGCCGGTGCCCATTTTCTCGTGGGCGCAGGGGGCGCAGTGCAGCCCGCAGCGCACGGCGATGCCGGACTTCGCCAGGACCTGCCCCACGGCCTCGCTCTGGCGGCCCTTTATATTGAAGGAGAGCACCGGCACATAGTAGGGTATGGCCGGGGGCGGGGTGTAGAGCTCCACCTGCCCCATGCGGGAGAGGCTCTCGTAGAGATAGGATATCTTCTTCATCTCGCTCTCATAGATCTTCTCCATCCCCACCTGCCCCACAAAGCCCATGCCCGCGTAAAGCCCCAGGATGCCCGGCACGTTCAATGTGCCGCTCTCGTAGCGCTCCGGCGGGTCGTCGGGCTGCAGAAGGCTCTGGGATTGGGTGCCCGTGCCCCCCTCCACCAGGGTGGCAAGAGGGGAAGCGGGGTCCCGCAGGATGAGAAGCCCCGTGCCCATGGGGCCGTAAAGGCCCTTGTGGCCCGCGCAGCACAGGTAGTCGATGCCGCCCGCCGTGACGTTTATGGGGACCACCCCGGCGGTCTGGGCGGCGTCCACGCATATCTTCGCCCCGTACTGATGGCACAGGGCGGCGATGCGCTCCACCGGCAGGCATATGCCGAAGACGTTGGAGCCCGCCGTGCACACCACCAGCTTCGTGCGGGGGCCTATGGCCTTGCGGAAGGCGTCCATGGTGGCGTCGTTGTCGCCGGGGACGGTAACGGCCTTCGTATACGTGACGCCCTTTGCCTCCAGGGCCTTTAAGGGCCGCATGACGGCGTTATGCTCCAGGTCCGATACCACCACGTGGTCCCCGGGGGCAAGGCTCCCCTTTATGACCAGGTTCAGCGCCTGGGTGCAGCTGGGCTGGAACACCACGCACTCCGGGCCCGGGGCCCCGAACATCTGCGCCGCCCGCTCCCGGCAGCGGAACACCGCCTGGGAGGTGCGCACGCTCATTTCATAGCCGCTGCGGCCGGGGTTCGCCCCAAATTCCCGCAGGGCCCTCTGCATCTGCTCCCGTACCGCCTGCGGCTTGGGGTACGTGGTAGCGGAGTTATCCAAATAGATCACAGGTCTTCCTCCCGGTCCAGGCGGGTGAGGACCCGGATGTGGTTTTCCTGCAGTATCCTTTCGGCTTCGTCAGCCTTTTCCGGCACATACACCCCGTAGCCGCAGCCGGTCTCCCCGGTCTGGGGGATGCGCTCCACGTAGGAGCGTATCCCCTTGCGGAAAAGGATCTCCTTGCCCTTCATGGCGTATGTGACAGAGCTCACCACAAGTAAGGGCTTGCCCAAAAAATCACCTCATTTATGGGCCCGCCTGATAAAACGGGCCCTTCATTTGCCGCTTACACCATCTTATGCGGCGGGGGGTTTTTGGTGCGGCTTTTGCCGTATTTATAAAAAAATTTCTCCCGGGAAAAGAAAATCCGTCAAAAATCCCATTTTCCTATGGAAATGCGTCTAAGGATATGGTATAATGAGCGGGACAAACCCAATATCTTGTGAGGAGTTCGACGCCATGACAAGCTTCATCCTGGTACTTATCGGTTCGGCAGGGCTTTTTGCCGCGCTGATGCTGGATCGTTTCCGTTTCTGGGCCACCCTGGCCGTGGGGGGCGCGGCCTTCCTGCTGGCGCTGTTATCGGGGCTTTTGCTGCAAAAGCTCGTAGAAGACCCGGCTCTCAGCGACCTGCTGTGCTGCTGGGCAGGCAGCGCCTGGCTCTTTGCGGCCTCCCTTGTGATACACCGGAACAACATCCTGCAGAAGCTTTTCGTGCTGCTGCTGTGCCCATCCTGCCTATTGTATATAGAGACCTTCCTCCCCCAGGCCCTGGGCCTGATGCCCTTTGAGACGGCGGGGATGCCCGGGGCCGTGCTGTCGGCGGTGTTCACCTTGCTGTTCTTTTTGCTTATGGGCCTGTGCCTTTACCGGCCCTTCCGCCATTTCAGCGACCGGGGCCCCTCGGCCTTTCTGGGGGGCATGTGCGCGCTTTTGTGCCTAATCTATCTGATCTGCCTCGGGAAGGCCGACTTCCTTTTCCCCAGCGACCCGCTGCTCAGGCGCCTGTTCTTTTCCACTTTGCTCTTTGTGCTGATGGTTTTCTGCTTTCGCAGCGTGTACCAGGCGGGGCGGTTCCGGGCGGCGGTAGCGGAGGAAACAAACCGCCAGCGGTGCCTCAACAGGGCCTCCGCGGACTTCGGGGACCTGCTGGCCGCCGTGCAGGAGGCGGGGGCCGCCCACAAGACCGGCGGCTACGCCCTGGACACCATTTCCGTCATGCTGCAGGACGGCGTGCCGGAGCAGATACCCGCCTACATCTATATGCAGAAGCACACAGCGGGCCAGGCGCCCATTTTGATGCAGTACCACGAAAACCCCTATCTCAACGGCATCATCGCCACGAAAGCCGCCTTTGCCGCCCAGAACGGCATCGACTTCCAGTGCAACGCCGCCACGGGGAACGTGCCCTTAAAGACCTCTGAGCTGTGCATGCTCTTTCACGAGATGCTGGGCCGTGCCTGCCGGGAGGCCCTCGCCTACACCGGGGAGGAGCCCCGCCGGGTGCGGTTCACCGCCATCCCCGGGGAGGACTCCCTGCGGCTGGAGGCCGTCTATGTGGCGGACCCGCCAGACAAGCCCGCCTTCACCCTTAGGGACCTGAAGCGGTGGAAGTTCTCTGACCTGCTCAGCTGGCTCTTTGACGACCACCCGGAGGAGGAAAAGGACTTCTCCGGCCTTGAAAACACCGCCGAAACGGTGATGCTCCACAGCGGGCGGCTGTCTGTGTCCAGCACCGGGGAGGAGACCATCCTGCTGGCGGAAATGCGCTTTTAAGCTTTCTTTAATAGGCATCTTATAAAAATCAAAAGAGAAAGGAATCTGAATGCATATGGACAACAGCCTTTGCACCCCCGCCATACTGGAGGCTTTCGGGCTCTCCCCCACGGCCTCGGTAGAGTCCCTCTATGGCGGACACATCAACGACACCTTCGTGGCCCAGGACGCCCCCGGCGGCCCCCGGTACACCCTGCAGCGCATCAACCGCTTCGTGTTCCCCTCTCCGGAGGACATTACGGAAAATATCGCGGGGGTCACGGAGTTCCTGCGGGAGAAGATCACCGCCCGGGGCGGCGACCCGGACCGGGAGACCCTTACGGTGCGCCCCACCGTAGACGGCAGGCCTCTGCTCATCGACCAGGGGGGCCACCCCTGGCGCTGCCTCAGCTATATAGAAGACGCCACCTCTTATGAGACCCCCGAGAGCCTTGCCATGCTGGAGGAGGCGGGCTACGCCTTCGGGGACTTCCAGCGGCTTTTGGGCGACTACCCCGCCCACACCCTCCATGAGATCATCCCCGACTTCCACAACACCCCCGCCCGCTACGGCCAGCTTATGGAGGCCGTGAGAAACGACAAAGCCGGGCGCGCGGGCGAAGTGGCCAAGGAGCTGACCTTTGCCCGGGAGCGGGAGGGGAAATGCGCCCTTAACAGCGGCGTGAAGGGAAAGAGTGAATGGCCACGGCTAGAGAACGAAGTCCGCCCGATGAAGAGAAAATGCGGTGTGGAGGGGGGGAGCGGCGG
>CANRZD010000109.1 GCA_947644325.1 uncultured Clostridia bacterium | reverse complement strand
CGAGTACAGCGCGGACGCCGGGTTCTACCCCGGCTCGCCGGTGCTGTCGGAGGACAGCGTCACCATTTCCGGGCCGGAATCCTCTGTAAACAAGGTCAGCCGCGTGGCGGTGTCCTACACCCTGGACCAGCCCCTGCGGGCCTCCGAGGAATTTTCAAGCCCCATCCGGCTCTATGACCAGAATAACCAGGAAATTACGGACACGGCCTCCCTGTACCTTTCCCTCAGCGTGGATACGGTGCAGGTGACCATACCGGTGATGGTGCGCAAGTCCGTGGCGCTTTTGGTGAACACCGTGCACCAGCCCAGCGGCTTCGCAGAAAACCGCATCAGCATCGAGCCCGCCAGCATCGACATCGCCGGGGCCCAGGACGTGCTGGACAGCGTAAACGAGATACGCCTGGGCACCACCATCGACTTTGCGGACCTGGACCTCTCGAAGCCCACCTCCTTTGATATGGAGATACCCCTGCCCAGCGGCGTGCGGAATATCACCAACGCCGGGGAGAACACCATCACCCAGGCCACGGTGACAATCAACTTAAACGGCTACACCCAGGCCGCCTTCACCGTGCCCGAGGCCAATATCCAGGTGCTCAACCGCCCGGCGGGCAAGGAAGTTGACCTGACCACCCGCAGCATCGAGCTCTCCGTCATCGGCCCCCAGGCCCAGGTCAGCCGCCTGACAGGCGATTCCATCTCTGTGCAGCTGGATTTGTCCAACATCCCCAACCGTACCGGCACCATAGAGGTGCCCATTACCGCTACCATCTCCGGCAGCGCGGGGGAGGCCTGCTGGATCTCCGGCAGCTACACGGCCACCATCACCCTAACAGACGCCACGGCCCTGGCGGCCAACGCCGAGCCCTCCCAGGGGGCTTCCAGCGAGACTGGCGTGGTGGCGGCGCCCCAGGAATAAAAAAAGAACAGGCGTATGGGACATGCCCCACGCGCCTGTTTTCATTTGTTCAGAAGAATTTCGCCATGGCGTACATGTCGCAGTAGGCGCCATCGGCCAGCCTGCCCTCGTGGCGCAGGGTGCCCTCCACTTCAAAGCCCAGGGACAGGTAAAGCCCCAGGGCCCGGGTGTTCCGGGTGTCCACGGTGAGCTTCAGCTTCTCGATCTCATGCTCTTTGCACCAGTTCAGCTGTATGGTCATGAGCCTTTTCCCCAGGCCCTGCCGCCAGAAGTCCTGGCGCACAGAGACGGCGATCTCTGCCAGATGCCGGGCCCGCCTGCGCCCGCCGGAGTAGAAGCACCCGCAGGTGGCGGCGATCTCCCCGTCCTCTGTCTCGGCGATGAGGAACAGCTTTTCGTCCCCCTGGGCCCAGCCGGCCAGAAGCTTTTCTTCCTGCTCCAGGGTGTAGCTTTCGGCGAACTCCCCGGGCTCACGGGCCAGGAAGGTAGTCTCCCGGTCCACATGCTCCATGTAATAAAACAGCTTCGGCGCGTCGGCCCCCTCGGCGTTCCGTATGGTGAACCGGCCGAAATTTTCTTTGTAGCGCGACATCTTCGATTCCTTCTTTCCAAAAAATTTCGCTCATTATAGCACGGGCCGGGGAATGTGTCAAGAAACTACGAAAAATTTGCCGAAGGACTTGCATCCTTTGGCCGTTCCGATTATAATAAGATAAGATTGGTATTTCGGGCACCACGCCCTAAAAAACATTATAAATCGAAAGGAGTACCAATATGAACTATTCCCATGAAGTGGAAAATATGTGCACGGTGAAGAAGGGGCCCCACCACGGCCCGGCGCCCATCCCCGAGGAGGGCAAGTGGGTCAAGTCCTATCAGATCTCTGACATCAGCGGCCTTTCCCACGGCATCGGCTGGTGCGCCCCCCAGCAGGGCGCCTGCAAGCTGACCCTCAACGTCAAGGAAGGCATCGTACAGGAGGCTCTGGTAGAGACCCTGGGCTGCTCCGGCATGACCCACTCCGCCGCCATGGCCGCCGAGATCCTGCCCGGCAAGACCCTCTTGGAGTGCCTCAACACCGACCTGGTGTGCGACGCCATCAACGTGGCCATGCGCGAGATCTTCAAGCAGCTGGCCTACGGCCGCAGCCAGACCGCCTTCTCCGAGGACGGCCTGCCCATCGGCGCGGGCCTGGAGGACCTGGGCAAGGGCCTGCGCTCTCAGATCGGCACCATGTTCTCCACCGGCGCCAAGGGTGTGCGTTATATGGAGATGGCCGAGGGCTATGTCATCAAGATGGCCCTGGACGAAGAGAATGAGGTCATCGGCTACCAGTTTGTGAAGCTGGGCAAGATGCTGGAGGATATCCGCCACGGCGTTTCCCCGGACGAGGCCTACAAGAACAACATTGGCCAGTACGGCCGCTTTGACGGCGCTGCCAAGTACATTGACCCCAGAGAAGAATAATCACAGACCATACATAGATTTAGGAGGACAACGAAATGGCTAATGACGTCATGTTTGAAGGCAAGGAAAGAAGAATGCCCAAAATCGAGAAGTGCCTCGCCGAGTATGGCCTGGGCAGTCTCGAGGAGGCAAGGGAGCTCTGCAAGTCCAAGGGCTTCGACCCCTATGATATCGTAAAGGGCGTGCAGCCCATCGCTTTTGAAAACGCCGGCTGGGCCTATACCTTGGGCTGCGCCGTGGCCATCAAGAAGGAAGTGAAGACCGCCGCCGACGCCGCCGAGGCCATCGGCATCGGGCTCGAAGCTTTCTGCATCCCCGGCTCTGTGGCCGAGCAGCGCAACGTGGGCCTGGGCCACGGCAACCTGGGCGCCATGCTGCTGCGTGACGAGACCAAGTGCTTCGCGTTCCTGGCGGGCCACGAGTCCTTTGCCGCCGCCGAGGGCGCCATCGGCATCGCCAAGACCGCCAACCGCGCCCGCAAAGAGCCCCTGCGCATCATTCTCAACGGCCTGGGCAAGGACGCGGCCTACATCATCTCCCGCATCAACGGCTTTACCTATGTGAAGACCGACTACGACTTCTTCACGGGCGAACTGAAGATCGAGGAGACCAAGCCCTTCTCTGACGGCGAGCGCGCCGCCGTAAAGTGCTACGGCGCCAACGACGTGCTGGAGGGCGTGGCCATTATGAAGCACGAGGGCGTGGACGTTTCCATCACCGGCAACTCCACCAACCCCACCCGTTTCCAGCACCTGGTGGCGGGCACCTATAAGAAGTGGGCCCTGGAGAACGACAAGAAGTATTTCTCCGTGGCCTCTGGCGGCGGCACCGGCCGCACCCTGCACCCGGACAACATGGCGGCCGGCCCCGCTTCCTACGGCCTGACCGACTCCATGGGCCGCATGCATGGCGACGCCCAGTTCGCCGGCTCCTCTTCCGTGCCGGCCCACGTGGAAATGATGGGCCTTATCGGCATGGGCAACAACCCCATGGTAGGCGCCACCGTGGCCTGCGCCGTGGCGGTGTACGAGGGCACCAAATAAAATAGCTCTGAAATAAAAGGACCGGCGTGGGGAAGACCGCGCCGGTTTTTTATTTACTGGGGCTTCTTGAAGTCAGGCGGGGGCACCATGTCGTTTAGAAGGTCGTTTAAGACATCGGTGACGGCCGCCTTTTCGGCCTTCAGCCGGTAGGCGTAGAAGTCGCGCATAGAGGGCGGCGCGCCCTTCAGGTTGGCTTCCACCTCCTCCACCCGGGACTTGTAGAACCGTATCTGCATAATGAACCGGGTGAAGTGCTTGTTCTCGATGATGGAGCTCACCAGCTGGGGGTAAAGCCCCTCCTCCTGGGTGCCGGAGTTGTTGGCGTTCTGCAGCAGGATGGCGGCGTTTTCGCTGAGGCCCATTTCCTTGGCGGTGATGTTGGCGTTCTCCTCCACCCGGAAGGCCGAGCGGCCCAGAAGCCAGTCTACAGAGACCTCGCACAGGTCCGATATCTTCTGCAGCGCCTGGAAGTCCGGGAAGCGGGTGCCGTCTAAATAGGTGCGCACCAAAGCCTGGGACATGCCCAGCTTCTTGGCGAACTCGCTCAAAGGCATGTCCCCCTGCAAAGCCCGGAAGGCTTTGGGAAAGGCGGCAAAGATCGCGCTGTTGTTTTCGTCTCTATGCATAAGGGGCCTCCCGTGGGGTAAGAATCTTCTATTTGAAATATACGGTAGTTTGGCCGTAAAGTCAAGGGGTTTTTGCAAAACATCTTGCATAACCCGGGGGAAAGGGGTACAATGGGGGAAAGGGCCCAGCCCCCGAAACAGAAGGAGGATGCATACATTGAAAGCGTTTATGGATAAGGATTTTCTGCTGACCACCGAGACCGCCAGGGAGCTCTACCACGGCTGCGCCGAAAAGCTCCCCATTTTAGACTACCACTGCCACATAGACCCCCGGGAGATCTATGAAGACAGGCGGTTTGAGAACATCACCCAGGTGTGGCTGGGCGGCCAGAACCCCGACGGCAGCTGCTTCGGCGACCACTACAAGTGGCGGCAGATGCGCATGAACGGGGTGGAGGAGCCCTGGGTCACCGGCAGCGCCCCGGCGCGGGAGCGCTTTCAGAAATGGGCCGAGACCCTGGACAGGGCCATCGGCAACCCCCTGTACCACTGGAGCCACCTGGAGCTGCGGCGTTATTTCGGCTATGAAGGCGTCTTGGGGGCCGATACCGCCCAGGAGGTCTGGGACCTGTGCAATGAAAAGCTGCAAAAGCCCGACATGAGCGTGCGCAGCCTTATCCTCCGCTCGGGGGTGACCCTCTTGTGCACCACAGACGACCCCGCCGACGACCTGCGCTGGCACAAGGCCCTGTCGGAGGACGAGAGCTTCCCGGTGCAGGTGCTGCCCGCCTTTAGGCCCGATAAGGCCATGAATATCGAAAAGCCCGACTACCCCCAGTACATAAAAAAGCTGGGCGCGGCGGCGGAGATGGACATCGCTTCCTTTGGGGACCTTAAAGAGGCCCTGAAAAAGCGCATGGCGTTTTTTGATTCCATGGGGTGCCGCCTCTCAGACCACGGGCTGGAGTTCATCATGTTCGAGCCCGCCGGGGAGGAGGAGCTGGAAGCTGTCTTCCAGAAGCGCCTGGGCGGGCAGCTGCCCACCCGGCAGGAGGAGCTGCAGTTTAAGACCGCCTTCCTGCGGTTTGTGGGGCAGGAGTACGCAAAGCGCGGCTGGGCCATGCAGCTGCACTTCGGCTGCAGCCGGGACAACAACACCCGCATGTACGAGAAGCTGGGGCCCGACACGGGCTTTGACTGCATACAGACCACAGCGGTGAACCATACCGCCGCGTTCCTGGACTCCCTGGCAAAAGAGGGCGCCCTGCCTAAGACCATCCTCTACAGCCTCAACCCCAACGATGACGAGGCCAGCGGCTCCATCATCGGCTGCTTCGGGGAGGGCGGCGCCGTG
>CANRZD010000108.1 GCA_947644325.1 uncultured Clostridia bacterium | reverse complement strand
GGAGCAGCTGATCTTCCCGGAGATCGACTACGACAAGGTAGACAAGGTGCGGGGCATGGACATCTGCTTCGTGACCACCGCCCACACGGACGAAGAGGCCCGCGAGTTTCTCACGCTCATGGGCGCGCCGTTTACAAGATAAGGAGGGATCATTGTGGCCAAGACTTCTATGAAGATAAAGCAGCAGCGCGGTCAGAAGTTCTCTACCCGCGAGTACAACCGCTGCAAGATCTGCGGCAGGCCCCATGCCTACCTTCGGAAATTCGGTATTTGCCGCATTTGTTTCAGAGAGCTCGCCTACAAGGGCGAGATCCCCGGGGTAAAGAAGGCAAGCTGGTAAATATAGGAGGTACAGTATGCAAGTTACAGATACAATCGCCGATTTGCTGACCCGCATCCGCAACGCCCAGTCCGCAAAGCACGACACCGTAGAGGTGCCCGCCTCCAACATGAAGAAGGCCATCTGCCAGATCCTTCTGGACGAGGGCTATATCAAGAGCTTCACGGTGGCAGAGGACGGCAAGCAGGGTATCATCACCATCACCCTGAAGTACGCGGCGGGCCGCACGCCGGTCATCAAGGGCTTAAAGCGCGTCTCGAAGCCCGGCCTGCGCATTTACAGCGGCGTAGAGGACCTGCCCCGGGTCATGAAGGGCCTGGGCGTGGCCATCGTTTCCACCAGCCAGGGCGTCATGACCGACCGGGCCGCCCGCAAGGCCAACGTCGGCGGCGAAGTGCTGGCGTTCATTTGGTAAAAGAAGGGGGTGCGCGAGTATGTCGAGAATTGGAAGAAAACCCATAAATATTCCCGCCGGCGTCGACGTTACAGTTGACGGCAGCGTTGTAACGGTAAAGGGCCCCAAGGGCGCCCTTACCCAGAGCTTTAACCCGGTGATCTCCATCGCCAAGGAAGGGGAAGAGATCATCGTCACCCGCCCGGACGACGAGAAGGAGTCCCGGTCTTTGCACGGCCTGACCCGCACGCTGGTACACAACATGGTGCTGGGCGTCACGGAAGGCTTCTCCAAGACCCTGGAGGTACAGGGCGTTGGCTACCGTGTGCAGAAGCAGGGCAAAGACCTTGTGATGAACCTGGGGTATTCCCACCAGGTGGTCGTATCGGAAAATGAGGATATCAAGATCGAGGCGCCCAACGCCAACACCATCGTCATTTCCGGCATCGACAAGCAGAAGGTGGGCCAGTTTGCCGCCGAGGTCCGCGAGAAGCGGCCGCCGGAGCCCTATAAGGGCAAGGGCATCCGCTATCAGGGCGAGTATGTACGCCATAAGGAAGGCAAGGCCGGCAAGGGCGCCAAAGGCTAAGGGAAGGAGTTGAGTAGAAATGGTCAATAAGGCAGATACAAATAAAGCGCGTCTGCGCCGCCATAAGAGAGTGCGCGGGAAGATAACCGGCACCGCAGAGCGGCCCAGGCTCAACGTGTTCCGGTCCTCTACGAACATCTATGCCCAGATCATCGACGACACAGCGGGCAACACCCTGTGCGCGGCCTCCACTCTGGACAAGAGCTTTGAGGGCAAGGGCGGCAACAAAGAGGCTGCCCGCAAGGTCGGCAGGATGATAGCAGAGAAGGCAGCAGAAAAGGGGATTACCAACGTGGTCTTCGACCGCGGAGGCTATATCTTCCACGGCCGCGTCAAAGAGCTGGCCGAAGGCGCCCGCGAGGGCGGCCTCAACTTCTAAAGTAAGGAGGAATACCATTTTGGCTAGTAATATCGATGCAGCGACACTGGATATGCAGGAGCGCGTGGTTTCCATCAACCGCGTGGCCAAGACCGTAAAGGGCGGCCGCGTCATGAAATTCTCCGCCCTGGTGGTAGTAGGCGACGGCCAGGGTACCGTGGGCTTCGGCATCGGCAAGGCCGCCGAGGTGCCCGACGCCATCCGCAAGGGCATTGAGGACGCAAAGAAGAACCTGACAAAGATAGCCCTTAGGGGCAGCACCATCCCCCACGAGATCGTGGGCGAGTTCGGCGCGGGCAAGGTCATCTTGAAGCCCGCCGCCCCCGGCACCGGCGTCATCGCCGGCGGCCCCGTGCGCGCCGTTGTGGAAAGCGCGGGCATCAAGGACATCCGTACCAAGGCCCTGCGCTCCAACAACCCCTGCAACGTGGTGCGGGCGACCATGGCCGGCCTCACCCAGCTGCGCACCGCCGAAGAGGTGGCCGCCATCCGCGGGAAGACCGTGAAGGAAATTCTGTAAAAAGGAGGGCAAAAAGGTGAAGATAACTTTGAAAAAAAGCCTGATCGGCTGCAAAAAGGATCAGATCAGCACTGCCCTCTCTCTGGGCCTCAAGAAGGTAGGGGACTGCGTGGAGCAGCCCGACAACCCCCAGACCCAGGGCAAGGTCCGCAAGATCGGCCACCTGGTAACGGTGAGCAAGTAAGCTTTAAGGAGGTGCGAGACAATGAAGCTCAACCAGCTAACAGCTACGCCCGGCGCCACCAAGGCCCGCAAGCGTATCGGCCGGGGCTACGGCGCCGGCACCGGCAAGACCGCCGGCAAGGGCCACAAGGGCCAGAAGGCCCGGGCGGGCCACGGCATGCGCCCCGGCTTTGAGGGCGGCCAGATGCCCCTGCAGCGGCGTATCCCCAAGCGCGGCTTCAACAATATTTTCGGCAAAGACATGGTGTCTGTGAATGTGGGCAGCCTCAACAAGTTTGAGGACGGCGCATCTGTTGACGCCGCGGCCCTTATCGAAGCGGGCCTTATCAAAAAATGCGGCGACGGCGTGAAGATCCTCGCAAACGGCGAGCTGAAAAAGAAGCTCACCGTGAAGGCCAGCGCTTTCTCTGAGGCGGCGAAAGCCAAGATCGAAGCCGCTGGCGGGAAGGCCGAGGTGATCTGATTTGCTGAACACGATTAAAAACGCGTGGCGGATACCGGACCTGCGGAAGAAGATGCTCTTTACGCTGTTTATCATCGTGGCCTTCCGCTTCGGCTCTGTGATCCCGATCCCGTTTTTGGATGTAAACGCCCTGCAGACTTTGATGTCCCAGGCGGGCGAAAACACCGCTTTAGGCTATATCAACATGCTGACCGGCGGCGCGTTCTCTTACGCCTCGCTCTTTGCCATGGGCATCACCCCTTATATCAACAGCTCCATCATCATGCAGCTTCTCACCATCGCCATCCCGGCCCTGGAGCGGCTGCAAAAGGAAGGCGAGGAGGGGCGCAAGAAGATCGCCACCATCACCCGGTTTGTCACTGTGGGCCTGGGTCTTATCCAGGGCGTGGCCTACTACTTCTACCTGCGCAACTCCGGCATCGTCAAGTACCCCAGCGGCGCTTCCGGCGTCTTCATCGGCTTTGTCATCGTGCTGACCTTTACCGCCGGCACGGCGCTCATCATGTGGATGGGCGAGCAGATCAACGACAAGGGCATCGGCAACGGCATCTCTATGATCCTCTTAGCGGGCATCGTGGCGCGCCTGCCCGTGACCTTCGGCTCTGTGTGGCAGTACTTTAAGCTGGGCCTGGACAGCCCCTCCAATGCAGGGCAGTTCCTGGTGCTTGCCCCCTTGTTTATCGTGTTGTTCCTGTGCGTCATCTGGGTCATCGTCTTTATGAACGAGGCCGAGCGGCGCATTCCGGTGCAGTACGCCAAGAAAGTGGTGGGCCGCAAGATGTACGGCGGCCAGAGCACGTTCCTGCCGGTGAAGGTGGCCATGAGCGGCGTTATGCCCGTGATCTTCGCCAGTGCCATCCTGTCCATCCCCCAGTTCATAGGGGCGGTATGGACCCCGGCCCCGGGCAGCTTCGGCGAGTCCGTGATGCGGGCCTTCACCCAGACAGGGTGGATCTATATCATCCTGTATTTCCTCTTGATCGTTATGTTCGCGTACTTCTATATGTCCGTCCAGTATAACCCGCTGGAAATGGCCAATAATCTCCGCCAGAGCAACGGCACCATCCCGGGCCTGCGCCCCGGAAAGCCTACGGCGGATTTCATCGCCAAGATCCTCTCGAAGGTGACGCTCATCGGCGCCTTGTTCCTGGCGTTCGTGGCGCTCATCCCCATCATCTACACCAACATCACCGGCATGTCCGGCCTGTCCCTGGGCGGCACGTCTGTGATCATTATCGTAGGTGTGGCCCTGGAGACCGTGAAGCAGCTGGAGTCGCAGATGATGATGCGGCACTACAAGGGCTTCCTGGATTAAGGCAGCTACCCCGCAAGGTTTTTGAAAAAACGCAGGAGAGCCCCGGCTTTCGGCCGGGAGCGGCTCCGCGGGACTAGGAGAAAGGGAGTTTTGCTATGAAGCTGATCCTGTTAGGAGCCCCGGGCGCCGGCAAAGGCACCCAAGCGGAAATTATTTGCCAAAAGAAAAATATACCCACTATCTCCACGGGGAACATTCTCCGTGAAGCGCTGAAGAACGGCACGGAGATGGGGCAGAAAGCCAAAAGCTATATGGAAAGCGGCGCCCTGGTGCCCGATGAGATTCTCATCGGCATCATCAAGGACCGCCTAAGTGAGGACGACTGCCAGAACGGCTTCATCCTCGACGGCTTCCCCCGCACCATCCCCCAGGCCGAGGCTCTGGACGCTATGGGCGTGGAAATCGACGCCGTGCTGGATATCGAGGTCCCCGATGAGGAGATCGTCTCCCGCATGTCCGGACGCCGTGTCTGCGAAGCCTGCGGCTCCTCTTACCACGTGCTGTATAAAAAGCCCCGGGAAGAGGGTAAGTGCGACAGCTGCGGCGGCACCCTCGTTCAGCGCAAGGACGACCACCCGGATACAGTAAAAGAGCGGCTGGAGGTCTACCACACCCAGACAGAGCCCTTGAAGGAGTACTACTCCAACCAGGGCAAGCTCCTGGTCGTGCACGGCCAGGACGCGGTGGAGACCACCACCAAGCTGGTTTTGGAGGCTTTGGAGGATCTCACATGATCGTGCTGAAAACGAGCCGCGAGCTTTCCATTATGCGGAAGGCCGGGAAAATCTCGCAGACAGCACTCCGCCTGGCCGGTGAAGCCGTCGAGCCCGGTACCTCTACCTGGGAGCTCGACAAGATTGTGCACAAATATATCACCAGCATGGGGGCCACCCCCAGCTTCCTGCACTATCAGGGCTTCCCGGGCAGCGCCTGTATCTCTGTAAACGAAGTGGTGATCCATGGCATACCCAAGAAGGAGACCCTGTTAAAGAAGGGCGACATCGTCAGCATAGACGTGGGCGCCTGCTACAAGGGTTTCCACGGCGACAACGCGTGGACCTTCCCCTGCGGGGAAGTGAGTAAGGAGGCACAGGCCCTTCTAACCGCCACGCGGGAATCGCTCTTTGAAGGCATCAAAATGGCCCGCCCGGGCAACCGCCTGGGGGATATCGGC
>CANRZD010000107.1 GCA_947644325.1 uncultured Clostridia bacterium | reverse complement strand
AGGCCCTGGACCTCGCCGCCCAGCACGCCCGCCTGGATGGCCGCGCCCATGGCCACGCACTCGTCGGGGTTGATGCCCTTGAAGGGCTCTTTGCCGATGAAGTTCTTCACCGCGTCCTGCACGGCGGGGATGCGGGAGGAGCCGCCCACTAAGAGCACCTTGCTGATCTCCCCGATGGACAAGCCGCTGTCAGAGAGGGCCTGGCGCACGGGGCCCATGGTCTTCTCTACCAAATCGGCGGTGAGCTCGTTGAACTTTGCCCGGGAAAGGGTCATGTCCAGGTGCTTGGGGCCGGTGGCGTCGGCGGTGATGAAGGGCAGGTTTATGGCGGCGTTGGTCACGCCGGAGAGCTCGATCTTGGCTTTCTCGGCGGCCTCCTTGATGCGCTGCATGGCCATCTTGTCGCCGGAAAGGTCGATGCCCTGCTCCATGCGGAAGGTGCTGACAATGTGGTCGATGACCCGCTGGTCGAAGTCGTCGCCGCCCAGGCGGTTGTTGCCGGCGGTGGCTAAGACCTCCTGGACGCCGTCGCCCATCTCGATGATGGACACGTCGAAGGTGCCGCCGCCCAAATCGTACACCATGACCTTCTGGTCGTTGTCCTTGTCCACGCCGTAAGAGAGGGCCGCTGCCGTAGGCTCGTTGATGATGCGCTTTACGTCCATGCCTGCGATCTTGCCCGCGTCCTTGGTTGCCTGGCGCTGGGCGTCGGTAAAGTAGGCGGGCACGGTGATGACCGCGCTGGTGACGGGCTCGCCCAGGTAGGCCTCGGCGTCGGCCTTCAGCTTCTGGAGGATCATGGCGGAGATCTCCTGGGGGGTGTAGCTGTGGCTGTCCACAGTGACCTTGTAGTTACTGCCCATTTCCCGCTTGATGGAGGAAACGGTGCGCTCGGGGTTTGTGATGGCCTGGCGCTTTGCCACCTGGCCCACCATGCGCTCCCCGTCCTTGGAGAAGGCCACCACGGAAGGGGTGGTGCGGGCGCCTTCGGCGTTGGCGATGACAACGGGCTCGCCGCCCTCGATGACCGCCACGCAGGAGTTTGTCGTGCCCAGATCGATACCAATAGTCTTTGACATAGTAAAATCCCTCATTTCAAGTTTATTGAGTATTTTTATGGTTAATTGGCTACCTGCACCATGGCGTGCCGCACCACGCGGCCCCCCAGCAGGTACCCCTTCTGAAACACAGCGGATATCACGTTCTCGCCCAGATTCTCGTCCTCGATGTGGGCCACGGCGTTGTGGAGGTTGGGGTCAAAGGGCTCCCCTACTTTTCCCGAAGAGGTGATGCCCAGCTTCTCGAAGGCCTGCTCTATTTGGGCCTCGATCATCTCCACGCCCTTCTTCATGTCCTCGGCCGAGGCGTTCTCCTGGCCCAGGGCCCGCTCAATGTTGTCGGCGATGGGCAAAAGGACCTGCACCGTGTCAGAGACGGCGTTATTGTAGATGGCGGTCTTCTCCGCCTGAGTGCGCTTGCGGAAGTTGTCGTACTCGGCCAGCACCCGCAGGTGCTGTTCCTTGTGGGCCTCATACTCCTCCTTGAGCTTTGTAAGCTCATCCTTCTCCTCCGGCTCCCCCTGGGGCTCCGCCTCCGCGGGGGCCTTCTCAGCTTCTTCGGCTGCTTCCTGCTGGGGCAGCTTCTGTTCCTGTTCCATATTCTCTCCCTTTCTGCCGTATACGCGGCTAGGTCTATTCCTGTCTCAGCCCGGTGAGCGCCAGGCCCACCTGCCCCGAAAGGTGCTCCAGCACCGCCGTGAGCCGGGGGTAGTCCATCCGCACCGGGCCCACAGCCGCCAGGCACCCGGCGTCCCGGCCGCCCACCGTGTACCGGGCCGCTGTCAGGGACACGTCCTCCAGCTCCGCCCGGCCGCTCTCCCGGCCGATGAGCACCCGGGCCTTGCCGGGCTTTACGGCCAGGAGCTTCACAAGCTCCTCCCCCCGCTCCAGGAAATCCAGCACGCCCCGGATGGCCTGCTGGGTGAGCTCCGGGTAAAAGAGCAGGTTCATCTGCCCGCTTAATAGCACCTGGGTCTCGGCGGTGTCCCTGGCGGCCTCCAGAAGCGCCTGCAGGGGCGGGCCCATGAGCACGTACATCTCCCCCAAAGAAGCCGCCACGGACTGGGCAAAGGCCGGGGTGATGTCCGAAACGCTTTTGCCGGCGGCCCGCTCGTTGAAGACCCGGAAGAAAAGCCGTGTCAGCTCCGGGGTCAGATCAAAGTCGCACCGGAAGACCCTCGTTTTCATGGTGCCCGCAGAGCTCAGCAATATGAGCATGGCCGTGCGCCGGGCGGTCTGCACGAACTGCACCGCCTTTACCACGGCCCCGGCCCCGATGGGGGTGGTGGCCGCCGCCGCGCACCGGGCCGCCCCGGCCAGCAGCTGGGCCGCCCGCAGAAGAAGGCTCTCCGGGTCGTAGGCGCTGGCAAAAAGCAGGGAGTCAAGGGTCCGCTTCTCCTCCTCGCCCAGGGGCAGCCGGGGCATCAGCCGGTCGATGTACTCCCGGTACCCCCGGTGGGAGGGCACCCGCCCCGCGGAGGTGTGGGGCTGCTCTAAAAGCCCCCGCTCGATGAGCCAGGCCATTTCGTTTCGCACCGTGGCGGAGGACACGCCCAGCTCTTCCGCCACCGCCTTGGAACCCACCGGCTCCCCGGTCCGGCTGTAGCCTGCCACCACGCAGGAAAGCACCCGTTCCTGCCGCTGGGTCAATTCCATTTCGTTCACCTCGTTTTCGCAAGGTTAGCACTCTTTCTTATCGAGTGCTAATCCTCTTGCTTTATAATGTACCACTTTGGTCAGAAAAAGTCAAGTTCGGATTTGTAAATACTTTATGAATGAGCGAAAGGGCCCCGGGAACGCTCCCGGGGCCCGCTTGCTCTCTTCTCTTTTTTACGCTGTCAGGCGCCTTAACCGCCGCAGGGTCTCCGCCACGGGCAGGCCCACGATGTTGGAATAGTCCCCCACAATGGACTCCACCAGCACCACCCCCACGCCCTCGATGCCGTAAGAGCCCGCCCGGCCCCTGGACTCGCCCATGGCTACGTAGGCGGCGATCTCCTCATCGGTCAGGTCGTAGAACTTCACGCCGGTCACCTGGTGGAAGACTTCCGTTTTTCCTCTCACCAGCAGGCACACACCGGTGTATATCTCATGGGTGCGGCCCGAGAGCCTGCGGAGCATTTTCTTGGCGGCCTCGTCGTCTTCGGGCTTGCCTAAGATCAGCCCGTCGATGGCCGCCACCGAGTCCGCCGCGATGATGGGCCTGCCCCCGCACAGGGGCTCCACGGCCCGGGCCTTGCGCTCGCACAGGGCCTCCACCGTCTGGGCGGGGGTGAAGCCCTCAGGCACCGTCTCGTCCACCCCAGAGACCAGCACCTCAAAGTCCACCCCGGCCCGCTCCAGGAGCATTTTCCGGCTGGGGGACTGGGAGGCCAGCACCACCTTCTCTTTTATCACAAGCTCCATGTCAGTCACCGTACCCGTCCGGGTTCTGCCGCTGCCAGCGCAGGGCGTCTGCGCACATGTCCTGCAGGGTCTTTTTGGCTTCCCAGCCCAGCTCGTCCTTGGCCTTTTGGCAGTCGGCGTAGCTTTCGGGCAAATCACCCGCCCGGCGGCCCTCAATGACATAGGGGATGTCCTGCCCCGCCGCCTCGCTGAAGGCCTTGACCACTTCCATGACAGAGTGCCCACGGCCCGTGCCCAGGTTATAGACCCGCAGGCCGCAGTTCCCCTTTTCAAAGAGCTTCAAGGCCGCCGCGTGGCCCTCGGCCAAGTCCACCACGTGGATGTAGTCCCGGATGCAGGTGCCGTCGGGGGTGGGGTAGTCGTTGCCGAAGATGTGCAGCTTGTCCCGCTTGCCCACCACCACCTGCACGATGTAGGGGGAGAGGTTGTTGGGGATGCCCGAGGGGTCTTCGCCGATGCGGCCGCTTTCGTGGGCGCCCACGGGGTTGAAGTACCGCAGCAGCACGGCGTTAAAGTCTGAGTGGGCATGGGCGTAGTCCTTTAATATCTGCTCGATCATGAGCTTCGTGGTGCCGTAGGGGCAGTTGGCGTGGTTTGGCAGGGCCGCGTCCTCCCGCAGGGGCGGGTCCTCCACGTCGCCGTACACGGTGGCCGAGGAGCTGAACACGATGTTTTTCACGCCCGTTTCGCCCATCACTTTCAGCAGGGTCAGGGTAGAGCCCACGTTGTTGGCGTAATACTCCAGGGGCTTTTCCACCGACTCCCCCACGGCCTTGAGCCCGGCGAAGTGGATGACGGCCCCCGGCTGCTCCCGGCGGAAGATCTCCCCCAGGGCCGTTTCATTGCACACGTCCTCTTTATAGAACTTCACGTCTTTGCCACCCAGCTCCCGTATCCGCTCTACGGCCGCGGGCTTGCTGTTGCAGAGATTATCCACAATGACCACCTCGTGCCCCTGCTGCAGCAGGACCACGCAGGTGTGGGAGCCGATGTACCCGGCGCCGCCTGTTACCAGTATCTTCATGTGATAAGACCGCCTTTCGTATTTTTTCTTTTGTGAAGAGATTATAGCACAGAACCCGGGGGAATCCTATCCGCAGATGTTACAAAAAAATGTCCGGCTGTTCGTTTTGCCAAAAGGAGGCTTTTTTATGGACGGGCTCTTGTTCCTTACCGGCAGCTGCGCCTACCCCACCCTGGAGATGGTCTGGCGGGGGCGCACCCACTACTCTATGGCCATCGCCGGGGGCGTGTGCCTGGCGCTCATCGGCCGGGTGTGCTGCGGCCGCCTGCGCCAGAGGGGTCTTGCGGTGCGGTGCCTGGCGGGGTCCGGCATCATCACGGGGGTAGAGCTCTTTACGGGGCTCATCGTAAACCGATGGCTTCACTTCGGGGTGTGGGACTACTCGGGGGCGCCCCTTAATATTCTGGGCCAGGTGTGCCTGCCCTATTCCCTTTTGTGGGCGGCGCTGACCCTGCCGGCCATGGCTTTGTGCGAGCTTTTGGCCCGGGTTGAGCCCTCGTTGTAAAAAAGAAGAAAAAAACCATTGACATTTGCGGCCTCTGTGTGGTATCATAGGTTACGCGCTGAGGACATGGAGAGGTGTCCGAGTGGTTTAAGGAGCTAGTCTTGAAAACTAGTGATCCCGCAAGGGACCAAGAGTTCGAATCTCTTCCTCTCCGCCATTTGACGATATTCTTATATTTACGATAGAGCTTCACCCTGGAGAAGTACCCAAGTGGTGAAGGGGCTCCCCTGCTAAGGGAGTAGGTCGGGAAACCGGCGCGAGGGTTCAAATCCCTCCTTCTCCGCCATCCTAGGAAAACCAAAAAGATATTTGGGCAAAAAACCGCGTAACCACGCGGTTTTTTGCATCTCAAAAGGCTGGATTTGAAAAGTCAAAAACGTAGATGAAAGTAAGCGTAAAATAGATATGAACCCTCACAGCAAGAAGAAAACAAGAGCGATT
>CANRZD010000106.1 GCA_947644325.1 uncultured Clostridia bacterium | reverse complement strand
GGGGGCGTGCTCTTTATCGACGAGGCCTACTCCCTCTACCGGGGCCGGGACGACAGCTTCGGCTTGGAGGCCATCGACGCCCTGGTGAAGGGCATGGAGGACAACCGCGAGAGCCTGGTGGTCATCCTGGCGGGTTACTCCCGGGAGATGGAGGAATTCCTCACCGCCAACTCCGGCCTGCGCTCCCGGTTCCCCCATATTATCGAGTTCCCCGACTACTCCCCGGAGGAGCTGTGGCGCATTACAGAGGGCATCGTGCGCGGGAAGGGCTACCGCCTGGACCCGGCCTGCAAAGAGCCCCTGACCGCCTACTTTGCCCGCATGCAGCGGGAGGGGGACCCCCGTTCGAACGGCAACGGCCGCATGGCCCGCAACCAGGTGGAGCAGGCGGTCATCGCCTGTTCCCGCCGGAACATGAAGGCCCCCGAGGAGGCCCGGGACCTGGAGCTGCTGCTGCCGGAGGACTTCGGGCTGGAGGGCTGACAGGGCAAAAAAGAATAGGACGCGGCTGCATCCCTTTTCGGGGCGCGGCCGCGTTTTCGTTTGAGAAAATTTAGACGGTAGTATATAGTGATGAAAGTTCACCAAAATGTAGCGTCATTTGTAGAAAAGAAAAAGACTACTGAAAAGCTATTCTTATACTGCCCGTAGAATTTCGAAGAAATTCGACAGGCAAAAGCAACAAGTGTCTACAAAATCTGCACATACCTTATATTGTGGTTAAACTTAATATAACTAGAAAATATTGTCGTTTTCGGCATGGCGAATCTTGTCGCGGTTGGGGATATTCCCATTTTTCCACCGGTTTCCCCCTATTTCTACAGAATGTTTTTTTGGTTTTTTACGCGAAAGCTCTTGCAGGAATTCCAAATATATGGTAAGATTTGTTCACTGAGAAATACTTACAGGAGGTTCGGCATGGAAAAGCAAATAAAGATACTGATATGTGCGGATGACGGCGAATGGGGAGGCGAGCTGCTGGAGAAGATAAAGCAGCGGGGCGGCACAGCCGTTTTCGCGCCCCGGGAAGGGCACGAGGTGGTCAGGCGCATCCTGGAGGAACAGCCCGCGGTGGTGCTCATGGACCTGTTCATGCCGGGGCTGGACGGCCTGGGGGTCATTCACAGCCTGAGCCAGACCTCTGGCCTGGAGCGCCCCCTGTACATACTCACCACCTCGTATACCACCCCCATCTTGGAGCGGGAGGTCATGTCCGCCGGGGTCTCTTACTTCACCCTTATGCCCTATGACAAGGACGAGATGATAGAGCGTATTTTCTCCCTGTGCTCCCTGCGGGGCCGGCATTTCGAGACCGAGCCCACCAGCCCCGGCCTGCGGGTGCAGGTCACCGAGATCCTCCACCAGATCGGCGTGCCCGCTCACATCAAGGGCTACCACTACCTGCGGGATTCCATCATCATGGCCATCGAGGACCCGGAGGTCATCAACGCCGTGACAAAGCAGCTGTACCCCAGCGTGGCAAAGCGCTACAGCACCACCAGCTCCCGGGTAGAGCGGGCCATCCGCCACGCCATAGAGGTGGCCTGGGACCGGGGGGACGTGGACGTGCTCAACTCTTATTTCGGCTACACCATCCACAACACCCGGGGCAAGCCCACCAACAGCGAGTTCATTGCCATGATTTCAGATAAGCTCTGCCTGCAGCGGGAGCAGGGCGGCAACACGCCCGGCCCCAAAGGCCGCTCGTCGCGCCATGCCCCTACCATAGGCTGAAAAAGTGCTTTCCCGGCTTCTGCGCGGGCCTGCGGGTGACGGCCGCGGCCTGCGCCGGGGCGGGGTCCTCCCGCCGTTTGCCGGCATAGACAGTATAGCAAACCCCGGGGGGAAATCTTGTCGAAATATGGGGCCTGTCCACATTTTCTTGTAAAAAAACCGTGAACGAGCGCTATATATAGTAGGAAAAAGTTAGATAAGAATTATGTAAGACAATAAAATTTTCAGATAACCACTTTTTTATCACTCACCTCAAAAAAGCATGAGAAAAGGCCCCGGGGCAGGTTCCCCAGGGGCCTTTTCTTCTATATAGGGGACGGCTCAGCCGCCCAGGTAAGCCTTGCGTATGTCCTCGCTCTCCGCCAGCTCTTTGCCGGTGCCGGTCATGACTACCCGGCCGGACTCCAGCACATAGGCCCGGTCGGCGATCTGCAGGGCCATTTCGGCGTTCTGCTCTACCAGCAGGATGGTGGTGCCGGACTTGTGCAACTCCGCGATGATGTCGAAGATCTGCTCCACCAGGATGGGGGAGAGGCCCATAGAGGGCTCGTCCAGCATCAAGAGCTTGGGGTGGCTCATAAGGGCCCGGCCCATGGCCAGCATCTGCTGCTCGCCGCCGGAGAGGGTGCCCGCGATCTGCTTCTTGCGCTCCTCCAGCCGGGGGAAGCGGGCAAAGACGTTGTCCAGGTCCTCCTTAGAGGCCCTGCCCTTGCAGAAGGCGCCCATCTCCAGGTTCTCCAGCACCGTCATCTGCAGGAAGATGCGCCTGCCCTCGGGCACGTGGGCCAGGCCCTTTGCCACCAGCTTGTGGGGGGGCATGTGGGTCAGGTCCAGCTGGCCGCCTGTTTCGTCGGTGTAGGTGATGGCCCCGCTCTCGGGCCGGATGAGCCCGGTGATGGTGTGCAGGGTGGTGGTCTTGCCCGCGCCGTTTGCGCCGATAAGGGCCACCACTTCCCCGGGGTTTACCTCGAAGGAAACGTCTTTGATGGCGTGTATCTTCTCGTAGTACACGTTGATATTCTCTACCTTCAACATGACTCTGCCCCCCTCTTGCCCAGATACGCCTCGATCACCGTGGGATTCTGGCGGATGTCTTCCGCCGTGCCCTTGGCGATGACCTCGCCGAAGTTCAAGACGCAGATGCCCTCGCAGATGCCCATGACCAGCTTCATGTCGTGCTCGATGAGCAGCACCGCGATCTGGAACCGGTCCCGTATCTTCACGATATTTTCCATGAGCTCCGCGGTCTCCGCCGGGTTCATGCCTGCGGCGGGCTCGTCCAAGAGCAGCAGGCAGGGGTCCGTGGCCAGGGCCCGCACGATCTCCAGCCGCCGCTGGGCCCCATAGGGGAGGTTGCCGGCCCGCCAGTTTGCCATATACTCCATGTTGAAGATGGAGAGAAGCTCCATGGCCCGCTCGTGTGCCTCCTTCTCCTTTTTCCAGTAAGAGGGCAGGCGCAGCACGCCTTCCAGGGCGCTGTACTTTTTCTGGTTGTGCAGGCCAATCTTTACGTTGTCCTCCACAGAAAGGTTCGAAAAGAGCCGGATGTTCTGGAAGGTGCGGGCGATGCCCATTTTGTTGATCTGCACGGTGGTCTTGCCGTGGGTGTCCATGCCGTTTAAGAGAATGGTGCCCCGGGTGGGGGTGTACACCTTTGTGAGGAGGTTGAAGACCGTGGTCTTCCCCGCGCCGTTGGGGCCGATGAGCCCGGCGATCTCCGTCTTGCCGATGGTGAAGTTGAAGTCGTTCACAGCCCGCAGGCCGCCGAAGTCCACGCCCAGGTGGCTGCATTCCAGCACGGGCACATGGCCCAGGTCCCGCTCGGGGATAATGGAGTGGCTGGGCACCGGCACCATTTTGCCCTTTTCAAATTTCAGTTCAGGCATCCGCCCCATCCTCCTTTTCCGTTGATTTCCCCTGGGGCAGAAGCCTGCCCAGAAGCGCGTGCACTTTGGAGCTGTTGGTGATGAGCATCATCAAAATGAGCACCACCGCGTAAATGAGCATGCGGTAGTCGGAAAACTGCCGCAGCCATGTCTCCGGCAGGATGTAGAGCACCGTGGCCGCCACGATGCTGCCCAGCATGTTCCCCAGGCCCCCCAGCACCACGAACACCAGTATCAGAATGGAGGTGTTGAAGTCGAACTTATTGGCGGTGAGGGTGTTCTGGCTCAGGGCGTACAGGGCCCCGGCGGAGCCCGCCATGGCTGCGGAGATCACAAAGGCCATGAGCTTGTATTTGGTGGCGTTGATGCCCACGCTCTCGGCTGCGATGCGGTTGTCCCGCAGGGCCATGATAGCCCGGCCCGAGCGGCTGTCCACCAGGTTGAAGATGATGACAAGGCACAGCATGATGATCACAAAGCCCGCCGTCAGGGTGGAGATCTTGGTGATGCCCGAAATGCCGTTGGGGCCGTTGACGATCATGCGGCCCCCCTTGCCCAGGCCGATGTCAGGCTTCAGAAAGCCGAAGTGCAGGCCCTTGGGGTCGATGCCGATATAGAGGTTCGTCACCACCGTTTTGATGATCTCCCCGAAGGCCAGGGTCACGATGGCCAGGTAGTCCCCCTGCAGGCGCAGCACGGGCACGCCCACAATGACCCCGGCCGCCGCCGCTAAGACAGAGCCAACGATGACCGCTATGATAATGCGCGCCCACTCCGGCATGCCGGAATCGACGAGGGCCATGGCCGCCGTGCAGCCGGTGAAGGCCCCCACGCTCATGAAGCCCGCGTGGCCCAGGGACAGTTCCCCCAGTACGCCCACAGTCAGGTTCAAAGAAAGGGCCGCGATGATATAGGCGCACATGGGCACCAAAAGCCCCTTCAGGGCCGAAGGCATGGCCCCGGCGCCCAGCACTGCCATGAGCGCGATGTACGCCAGCAGCACGATGCCGTAGGTAAGGAAGTTCTTCCGTGATTTTTTGCGGATGATCAATCGTTTCATAAGCACCTCACACCTTCTCGCTGATCTTTTTGCCCAAAAGCCCCGTGGGTTTTACCAGCAGAATGACGATGAGCACCAGGAACACGATGGCGTTTGCCAGCTCGGTAGAAAGGTAGGCGCTGGAGAAGATCTCGATGACCCCCAGCAGCACGCCCCCCAAAAAGGCCCCGGGGATGGACCCGATGCCCCCGAACACTGCGGCGGTAAAGGCCTTGATGCCGGGCATGGAGCCGGTGGTGGGGATGAGCCGGGGGTAGGCCGCGCACAGCAGCACCCCGGCAATGGCCGCCAGGGCCGAGCCGATGGCGAAGGTCATGGAGATGGTGGCGTTGACGTTGATGCCCATGAGCTGGGCGGCGTCTTTGTCCTCGCTGCAGGCCCGCATGGCCTTGCCGGTGCGGGTGCGGCCCGTAAAGAGCATGAGCCCCACCATGATGATGACGCAGGCGCCGATGGTTATCAGCGTGCGGTAGGGGACCATGAGCCCCTCTCCCAGCTGGAAGCCGCCGCTGCCGAAGATGGCCGGGAAGCTGCGGGGGTTGGAGGTCCACATGAGCTGGGCGGCGTTCTGCAGGAAATAGCTGACGCCGATGGCCGTGATGAGCACCGCAAGGCTCGTCACCTGCCGAAGGGGCTTGTAGGCCAGCTGCTCTATAACGATGCCCAGCACCGTGCACACCAGCACCGCCGCCAGTATCCCTAAAATGGGGGGGAGCCCGGCCCCGGAGCACACGAAGAAGCACACGTACGCGCCCACCATGATGATGTCCCCGTGGGCGAAGTTCAGCATTTTGGCGATGCCGTACACCATGGTGTAGCCC
>CANRZD010000105.1 GCA_947644325.1 uncultured Clostridia bacterium | reverse complement strand
TGAACCGCTGACCCCCTGCACGTCAAGCAGGTGCTCTAGCCAGCTGAGCTAAGCGCCCATGGCAGCTTTTTTTGGCTACTTCTCTATTTTACACGAAAGGCGGGGAAAATGCAAGTGTTTTTTTCAAAAAAACAGGGGAAGCGCCGTTTTTGCCCCATTGTTAATAAATTCGTAAGAAACATGTCGCCCCGCACTTAATTTGTTCACAATATAATAAAAGCCTATCCAGACTATAAAGCTCTTATGGGGCGGGTGATGACATGCTTGGAAATTTTGGGTTTTCTTATATAGGCCTGCTCTTTTTGCTGATGCTGTTTATACCCAACATAATATGGGCAAAAAGGAAGCCCCAGGGGTATACGTCAGAAGGGGAAAGCAAGGCCCTTTTGTTCTTTGAAAGGTTGGGGGAGGTACTGACCTGCTGCTGTTCGCTGGTGTTTTCCGATTTCAACATACAGGAATGGACGCCCTGGTCTTTTTGGCTGGCAGCGGCCTTCCTTCTTATGATCCTGTATGAAATATGGTGGGTGCGGTATTTCCGCAGCGGGCGCAGGTTATCCGATTTTTACAGCAGCCTTTTGGGCATCCCCCTGGCGGGGGCCACGCTGCCCGTGGCCGCTTTTTTCCTTCTGGGCATTTACGGGAAAGTTATATGGATGATGCTGGCGGCGTTTATTTTAGGCATAGGCCACATAGGCATACATATGCAGCACAAAAAGTATATTGACAGGGGACATTCACCCCATTGTTAATAAATTTGTAAGAAACATGTCGCCCTGTACTTAATTTGTTCACAATATCATAATAGGTACTATCCGGCCTCTGAGAGGAGCGACCCTGTATGAAGACCTTGTCCCTTATCAATTTCGTGGTGGCGGCGGTGTTCGTGGCCTGCTGCTGCTATCAGGCCCTTTACTGCCTGGTGCGCCTCTTTGCAAGGCGAAAGCCCAGTGAAGCCGCCCGCCTTTGCAAATACGGCGTGCTCATCTGCGCCCGCAACGAAAGCGCCGTCATCGCCCAGCTCTTGGAGAGCCTGCGGGCCCAGACCTACCCCGCAAAGCTTCTCCGGGTCTTCGTGGCGGCGGACAACTGCACCGACAACACCGCCCAGATCGCCCGGGCCCACGGGGCCGTGGTCTACGAGCGGCAGAATAAGCTCCAGGTGGGCAAGGGCTACGCCCTGCGCTTCCTTCTGGGGAAGATCAAGGAGGACTTCGGGGAAGACGCCTTCGAGGGCTTCTTCGTCTTCGACGCGGACAACCTGCTGGACCCCCACTACATCGAGGAGATGAACAAGGTCTTCTCAAACGGGGCCAAGGCTGTCACCAGCTACCGCAATACCAAGAACTTCGGCGACAACTGGATTACCGCGGGCTACGGCCTGTGGTTCCTGCGGGAGTCGGAGTACATGAACCGCCCCCGCTCCCTTTTAGGGGTCAGCTGCGCCGTGTCCGGCACCGGGTTCCTCTTTTCGCCAGAGCTTCTTGAAAAGCGCGGCGGCTGGGACTACTTCCTCCTTACAGAGGACCTGGAGTTTACCGCCGACCTCATCGCCCGGGGGGAGAAGATCGCCTACTGCGGCAGCGCCGTCTTATATGACGAGCAGCCCAAGAGCTTCCGGCAGTCCATTACCCAGCGGTCCCGCTGGGTGAAGGGCTACCTGCAGGTAGTCTCGAAGCACGGGGGCGGGCTTATCCGCACCATGATAAGCACCGGCAGCTTTGCCTGCTACGACACCCTCATGACCACCATCCCCGCCTGCGTGCTCACCGTGTGCAGCTTTGCCGTGAACACGGGCATGTTCGTGCTGGGGCTTCTGGGGGCTCGGGGGGAGATGGGCGTCTTCTTCCAGTCGGTGCTCACGGCCCTTCTCAACTCTTACCTGTTGATGTTCGTCATGGGCCTTCTGCCCCTTATCACCGAGTGGAAGAACATCTACTGCCCCGCCCGCAAAAAGGTGCTGTGCGCCTTCACCTACCCCCTGTTCGTGTTCAGCTTCGGCCTGGCCATGGTGCTGGCGGTCTTCGGGAACATCCAGTGGCAGCCCATCCCCCACACCGTGGCCGTGTCTATAGGGGATATGGGCCCCCGGCGCAGAAAGTAAGGCTTTTTTCGAAAAAAAACAGAAAACCGCTTTATAATCGGCGGCTCTTGTGCTAGAATGGGGAAGGACCGGATGTCCCCCGTTCCCACAGGGGCCGTTTTTCACATTTTGCCTTATACTAATAAAAAGGGAGTGCCTGCATGGTAACAAGAGTATTCGTAGAGAAACGCAAGGGCTTCGACGTGGAGGCCCAGGGCCTGCTTTCGGACCTGCGCCGCAACCTGGGCCTTTCGGACCTTCTTGACGTGCGCGTCATAAACCGCTACGACGTGGAGGGCCTGACGGAAGCGGAGTTTTCTTCCGCCGCCCGCACCATCCTCTCAGAGCCCAACCTGGACAGCGTCTACCCCGAGGACTTCACCCTGCCCCCGGAGTACCGGGCCTTTGCCATGGAGTACCTGCCCGGCCAGTATGACCAGCGGGCGGACAGCGCCGCCCAGTGCGTGCAGCTGCTCACCCAGGGGGAGCGCCCCCAGGTGCTCTCGGCAAAGCTCATCGGCCTTAGGGGCGGCATAGACGACGAGGCCCTGGAGAGGGTGAAGGCCTATCTCATAAACCCCGTGGAGGCCCGGGAGGCTTCCTTCCTAAAGCCCGATTCTTTGAACATCCACGCAGACAAGCCCCCAAAAGTGGCGGTGGTAGAGGGCTTCACCCAGTGGGACGAGGGGGCCTTGAAAGAATACTTCGACTCCATGGGCTTTGCCATGACCTTAGAGGACCTTGCCTTCTGCCGGGACTACTTCCGGGATGAGGAGCGCCGGGACCCCACCATTACGGAGCTGCGGGTCATCGACACCTACTGGAGCGACCACTGCCGCCACACCACCTTCCTGACCCGGCTGGAGGAGATAAAGGTGCAGGAGGGCCCCCTGAAGGAGGCCATAGAGGGCGCCCTCGCCCAGTACCTGCGGGCCCGGGAGGAGCTCTACGGGGAGACGGACCGGCCGGTGTCCCTGATGGACATGGGCACCATCGGCGGCAAGCTGCTGAGAAAGCGGGGCCTGGTGCCCGATTTGGATATAAGCGACGAGATAAACGCCTGCTCTATTGAAGCGCCGGTGAAGATAAAGGACAAAAACGGTGAGCGGGTGGAGACCTGGCTCATCCAGTTTAAGAACGAGACCCACAACCACCCCACGGAGATAGAGCCCTTCGGCGGGGCGGCCACCTGCTTGGGCGGCGCTATCCGGGACCCCCTGTCGGGCCGGGCCTATGTGTACCAGGCCATGCGGGTCACAGGCAGCGGCGACCCCACCCGCCCCATGGGGGAGACCCTTCCCGGCAAGCTCCCCAGCCGGAAGATCACCACCGGGGCCGCGGCGGGGTACTCCTCCTACGGCAACCAGATCGGCCTTGCCACCGGGCAGGTGACGGAGCTCTACGACCCGGGCTTTGTGGCCAAGCGCCTGGAGATCGGCGCGGTGGTAGGCGCCTCCCCCAAGGAGAACGTGCGCCGGGAAGAGCCCGTGCCCGGGGATGTCATCGTGCTTCTGGGCGGGGCCACGGGCCGTGACGGCATCGGCGGGGCCACGGGTTCCAGCAAGGCCCACACGGAGAAGTCCGTGGAGGTGTGCGGGGCCGAGGTCCAGAAGGGCAACCCCCCCACCGAGCGCAAGCTTCAGCGGCTTTTCCGCAATAAGGACTGCGCAAGGTTCATCAAGCGCTGCAACGACTTTGGGGCCGGGGGCGTGTGCGTGGCCATCGGCGAGCTGGCCCCGGGCCTTGAAATAGACCTTGACAAGGTAACAAAGAAGTACGAGGGCTTAGACGGCACCGAGCTTGCCATTTCCGAGTCTCAGGAGCGCATGGCCGTGGTCCTCTCCCCGGGGGACGTGGAGGCCTTTAGGGCCCTGGCCGCCGGGGAGAACCTGGAGGCCACCCCCGTGGCCCTGGTCACCCAAGCCCCCCGGCTCAGGATGCAGTGGCAGGGGGACGGGATCGTAGACCTGTCCCGGGCCTTTTTGGACACAAACGGCGTCACCCAGCGGGCCAAGGCGGAGATACTGCCCCCCCAGGGCCCCTGCTACCGGGACGCTGTGCCCGAGATATTAAAGGGCAAGACCGGCATGGAGGCCCTGAAGGCCAACATGGCCCGCCTGGAAGTCTGCGGCCAGAAGGGCCTTTCCGAGCGGTTCGACTCCTCCATCGGCGCGGGCACGGTGCTGATGCCCTTTGCCGGGGAGAACCAGCTGACCCCCGAGGAAGCCATGGTGGCAAAGGTGCCCCTCTTAGAGGGGGAGACCGACGACTGCACGGCTATGGCTTACGGCTATATACCGGGGCTCAGCAAGTGGTCGCCCTACATGGGCGCGGCCTACGCGGTCGTAGAGAGCCTCTCGAAGCTCTGCGCCGTGGGGGCCGACCCCTTAAAGGCCCGGCTCACCTTCCAGGAGTACTTCCCCCGCCTGCACGAGGACCCCAAGCGCTGGGGACTGCCCGCCGGGGCGCTCTTAGGGGCCCTTTCGGCCCAGCTGGGCCTGGGCCTGCCCGCCATCGGCGGCAAGGACAGCATGTCCGGCTCCTTCGAGCAGCTGGACGTGCCCCCCACGCTCGTGAGCTTTGCCCTTTCCATGACAAAAGCCAAGGCCACCCGCTCCGCCTGCGTGCAGGAGCCGGGCACGCGCCTCCTGCTTCTGCCCCTGCCCACAGACGAAGACGGCATGCCCTGCTGGCAGCGGGTGAAGGAATTCTACACCCAGATACTGCGGCACATGGAGTGCGGGGACATCACCGCCGCCTCTGTAGTGCGGGAGGGCGGCGCCGCCGCCTGCTGCCTGAAAATGTGCTTTGGTAATAATCTAGGCTTCAAGTTCGCCCCGGGCCTGAGCCCGGAGACCCTCTACGCCCCCCAGGCCGGGTCTCTGGTTGTGGCCCTCTCCCCGGAGGCGGAGGTCACAGGCGGGCTGGTGCTGGGCCATACCACCGGCAAGGGCCGCATAGAATTAGAGGGCGGGAAGGCCGCCACAGAGGAGCTGGCGGATATCTGGAACGGCACCTTAGAAAAGGTCTTCCCCAATTTCGCCCAGCCCGCGCCCGCAGCCCACAACGTGCCCCTGTGTGAAACGCGCCCCGAAAAGCGCGGCCCCGCCATTAAGACGGCGAAGCCCCGGGTGTTCATCCCCGTGTTCCCGGGCACCAACTGTGAAGTGGACACCGCCCGGGCCTTCCAGAAGGCCGGGGCGAAGGTGGACATTTTCGTGGTGAAGAACCTGTCGCCCCGGGACATCGAAGAGACCATTGCCCAGATGGAGCAGCGGGTAAAAGAGGCCCAGATCGTCATGCTGCCCGGGGGCTTCTCTGGGGGCGACGAGCCTGAGGGCTCCGGGAAGTTTATCGCCACCACCCTTCGCAATCCCCGCATCGCCCAGGCGGTCACCGACCTCTTAGACAAGCGGGACGGCCTGATGCTGGGCATCTGCAACGGCTTCCAGGCCCTTATCAAGCTGGGCCT
>CANRZD010000104.1 GCA_947644325.1 uncultured Clostridia bacterium | reverse complement strand
GCTTCGGTCTTGCTTCCTTTCAGCTCTGGCATGTCAGTCTCCTCCTTTTTGATTATAGTAGGACCCGTTCGTCTCTATTATGCGCCGGGCGGGCGGGAAAGTCAAATGTAAATTTATCGTGAAGCCCGCCCCCGGGCTGTTGAAAAACCCTGCGGGAAAGCGTATACTAAAAGCACCAAAAGAAAGGTCGTGTTTTCCGTGTTTTTTCAAAAGTTCCAACGCTTCATGTACGGCCGCTACGGCACCGACGCCTTCAGCTTCTTCCTTCTGGGCCTGGGGTTAGTATTGACCCTTTTGGCGGGCTTATTCTTCCGGCCCCTGGTGCTTCTGGCGGACCTTTTGTATCTTTACGCCATTTTCCGGCTTTTCTCCCGGAACATCCCCGCCCGCCAGAAGGAGCTTTCCGCCTTTCTGCGGGTGTGGGGGCCGGTGAAGGGGTGGTTTTCTTTTCAGAAGCGCCGGTTTTCCGAGAGGAAGCTTTACCGCTACTTCAAGTGCCCCAACTGCAAGCAGGCCCTGCGGGCGCCCCGGGGCCGGGGGAAGATCGAAGTGACCTGCCAGAAATGCCACAAGGTGTTCATCACCAAAACATAAGGCCCAGGGCATAAGGAGGAGAGGACCATGAAAAAGCTGACGGAAATGCGCCCCGAGGAGTTTTCGGGGCTCAGTTACCCCTGCCGGTGCGGGCGCAACCACCAGGTGGGCATTAAAAAAATACGGGTGGGCAGCGGCTGCCTTTCTGAGTTGCCCCAGATCGTGCGGGAGCTCACAGAGGGGCCCGTGTACATGCTGGCTGACACCTTCACCTTCGAGGCCGCGGCCAGGGAGGCCGGGGAGCTGCTTTCACAGGCGGGCATCCCCTTCCACGGCCGGCGCTTTGACACCGAGACGCCCCTGGTGCCCGACGAGCGTACCCTGGGCGGGGCCCTGGCCGACCTGGAGCCGGAGGACAAGCTCATCGTGGCAGTGGGCTCTGGCACGCTCAACGACACGGCCCGGTTCTTAAGCTCCCGCACCGGGGTGCCCTATATGGTCGTGTGCACCGCCCCCTCTATGGACGGCTACGCCTCTACGGTGTGCCCGCTGATCTTAGGGGGCCAGAAGGTCACAAAGCCCGGCGTGTACCCCCAGGCTATTTTGGCGGACACCCGCGTCTTGAAGGAAGCCCCCATGCCCATGCTCACGGCGGGGTTTGGGGACATCATCGGCAAATACACCGCCCTGGCCGACTGGCGTCTCTCTCAGGTGATAAACGGCGAATACTACTGCGAGGAGTGCGCAGAGCTCATGGCCCGGGCCGTGGAAAAGTGCGCGGAGAACGCCGCCGGCCTCCGGGCCCGGGAGGAGGGGGCCGTGCAAAGCGTCACCGAGGCGCTGGTTCTCGCCGGGGTGGCCATGGGGATGGTGGGCAACTCCCGGCCGGCCTCCGGGGCGGAGCACCACTTCTCCCACTACTGGGAGGTGGACGCCCTGGCCCGGGGGGAGAGCCACCCCCTGCACGGCAACTCTGTGGGGGTGGGGGCGGTGCTCTCCGCCTCCCTCTACCAGCTGGCGGGAAGCCGCCTGCCCCAGGGCTTCGCCCTGCCGGACAAGGAGCGCATTCTTTCGTGCCTGAAAGCCGCCGGGGCCCCTTCTGGCCCTGAGGAGCTGGGCATCCGCCGGGACCTTTTCTATGAGAGCCTGCTGCACGCCATGGAGATCCGGGACCGGTTCACCATCCTGCGCTTCTTAGCGGGAGAGGGCCTTTTGGGCGGGTGCGCGGCGGAGCTTGCGAACCGCTTCTACGGCGGAAAGGAGTGACTGCCATGCGCTGGTCTGACTTCGAAAAAAACCTTCACGACGACAAGCGGGTGCTGCGCACGGGCATGTTCCTGCTGGCCTTCGCCGGGGCGCTGGTGCTGCTGATCTTGCGGTTCGACGCGGTGTGGGGGGCTTTGCAGATGGTCATGGGCACCCTGACCCCGGTGCTGGGGGGCATCGTGCTGGCCTATGTGCTCAACGTCTTCGTGCACCTTTTTGAAGATATCGTCTTCAAACCCTTCCAAAACTCCCAGAACAAGGTCTGGCAGAAGCTCCGGCGGCCCCTTTCGGTGCTGCTGGCCTACGTGGTGGTGCTGCTGGTGCTGGTGTTCATGGCCTGCTTCATCGTGCCCGGGCTCATCGAGTCCATGGGCGTCCTGGCCGAAACCGCCCAGAAGACCCTGCCCGGCACCATCAACACCTGCATCCAGTGGGTGAACCGCTTCGCCCAGGAGAACGACCTGGACTTTGTGCAGGACTACCTGAAGGGCTTTAACTGGAGCTCCCTGCTCTCCACCGTCACCAAGACCGCCACGGACTTTGTGTCGTCTTTAGTCAGCATCATGTCCAACGTTGCCTCCGGCGTGTTCAGCATGGTCATGGGCTTCATCTTCTCCATCTACATGCTGGTGGGCAAGGAAAAGCTCCTGCGGGGGGTGCGCTCCACCCTTCTGGCCTTTCTGCCCCACAAGACGGCCCGCAGCCTCTCCCGGGTGGGGGCCATTACGAACCGGGTGTTCTTCTCCTTCATAAAGGGGCAGCTCACCGAGTGCGTGATCTTGGGGGTCCTGTGCTACATCGGCATGATGCTGCTGGGGCTGGACTACGCCCTGCTCATCTCCTCCGTGGTGGCCCTGGGCGCTTTGATCCCCATTCTGGGCGCCTATATAGGCGCGGCGGTGGGGGTCATCGTGCTGCTGCTGGTGAACCCCTGGGATTCCCTCATTTTCCTCATCTTCCTGGTGGTGCTCCAGCAGGTAGAGGGGAACCTTATCTACCCCCGGGTGGTGGGGTCCTCCATCGGCCTGCCCCCAGTGTGGACGCTGTTCGCGGTGGTGTTCTGGGGCGGGGTCATGGGCATCGCGGGCATCTGGCTGGGCACTCCCCTTACGGCGGTGATCTACCGGCTCTTCCGCACCTCTGTGCGCAGCCGCCTGCACAAAAAGCACCTGGACCCCGATGACCCCCGGCTCACAGCGGCCGGGCCCTTTGAGGACGAGGGCCTGCAGGCCCAGGAGGGGGAGCAGCAGAAATTAGTCGAAGTATAAAATTATAGAGGAGGAGTTTTTCAGATGGATACGGTCATCAAGACAAAAAAGGGTGCTGTAGAGGGCCTTGTGAGCGAAGACGGCCAGACCCTTATCTTCCGGGGCATCCCCTACGCCCAGGCCCCGGTGGGGCCCCTGCGCTTTGCCCGCCCCCAGGAGAAGGAGCCCTGGGAGGGGGTGCGCCCCTGCAAGGCGTTCGGCCCCCGCTGCCCCCAGGCGGACCTGGCCTCTATGGACTTTTACGGCAAAGAGTTCTACGACGCCATGGTGCCCCCCTGTGATGAAGACTGCCTGTACCTGAACATCTGGGCCCCCAGGGAGAGCGCGGGCCCCCTGCCCGTGCTTTTCTGGATACACGGCGGAGCCTTCATGCACGGGTGCTCAAGCGAAAAAGAGTTCGACGGGGAGGGCTTTGCCAAAAAGGGCGTTATCTTAGTCTCCATCAACTACCGGGTCAACGCCTTCGGCTTCTTCGCCCACCCGGAGCTGGAAAAGGAAAACCCAGAGGGCGTCTCCGGCAACTACGGCATTTTAGACCAGATCTTCGCCCTAAAGTGGGTGCGGGAGAACATCTCCGCCTTTGGGGGCGACCCGGAGAAGATCACCCTGTGCGGCCAGTCCGCCGGGTGCATGAGCGTGCAGACGATCCTTTCCTCCCCCCTGGCAAAAGGCCTCATGGCCGGGGCCATCCTGCAGAGCGGCACGGGCCTGCCGCCCAGGCGCTCTACCCCGGACAGGGAGCAGGCCCAGGCCATCTCCCGGCGGCTGATGGAGCACCTGGGCGTTTCCACCCTGGAGGAGCTGCGTCGGGTGCCCGCCGAGAAGCTCATGGCTGCCACCTACGCCGTGCAGGACCCGGGTGTCCTGGGCTGGCGGCCCCATGCAGACGGCTGGCTGCTGCCCGGCCAGCCCGAGGACCTGGCCGAGAGCGGGGCCATCCACGACATCCCCACTATGATCGGCTGCACTGGGGACGACATCGGCGATGGGGCCCTGCGGGCGGGCACGGCGGCTTGGTGCGAAAATCTGCTGTGCCTGGGCCGGGCCCCGGCCTACCTCTACTTCTTCGACCGCAAGCTCCCCGGGGACAGCGCGGGCTCCTTCCACTCCAGCGAGCTGTGGTACGTCTTCGAGACCCTGCCCCGCTGCTGGCGGCCCTGGGAGGAGCACGACTACGAGCTCTCACAGGCCATGTCCGCCTGCTGGGCGAACTTCGCGAAGACCGGCGACCCCAACGGCCCCGGCCTGCCCCGGTGGGAGCCCTACACAGAGGGTCACAAGGCCCCCATGGAATTCATTTGATTTAAGAAAGGATGTTTTATCATGAACGTACTGGAAACCAGCAAGGCCCCTGCGGCCATCGGCCCCTACTCTCAGGGGTATGAGGTAAACGGCCTGGTGTACACCTCCGGCCAGATACCCGTAAACCCCGCCGACGGCTCTGTGCCCGAGGGCATCGCCGCCCAGGCCAAACAGAGCTGCGAGAACGTCTCCGCCGTGCTGGCCGCGGCCGGGTCTGACCTTTCCAAGGTCTTCAAGACCACCTGCTTTTTGGCCGACATGGGCGACTTCGCCGCCTTCAACGAGGTCTACGCCCAGTATTTCACCTCCAAGCCCGCCCGCAGTTGCGTGGCCGTGAAGGCCCTGCCCAAGGGCGTCCTGTGCGAGATAGAGGCCATCGCCGTGAAGTAAAGCGTAAAAAAGGCGAGCGCTTAAATGGTAAAATAAACCGTTTAAGCGCTCTTTTTTTTACTTGACAAATGTACGAAAACGTACTATAATAAGTACGAAATCATATAAAAGAAGGTGCGTCTATGCCAGATCTCATCCACGAACAATCCAAGCGCCTGGCCCTTCTATCTGGGGAGACCGACGCTGCTTATCACGAGGCCACCCTGCGGCTGGGGCTTTCTGACAGCGCCATGATTGTGCTGTACACCCTGTGCCTGCTGGAGGGCTGCTGCCCTTTGGGGCGCATCATCGGCCTTTCGGGGCTGCCCAAGCAGACCATCAACTCCGCCCTGCGCAAGCTGGAGGGGGAAGGGGTGCTGTGCCTGGAAGCCGCCGGGGGCCGCAAAAAGCAGGCCCGTCTGACGGAAAAGGGCTGGGAGCTGTGCAGGGGCACGGTTTTGCGGCTCATGGGGCTGGAGGACGCGATCTTCGCGTCCTGGCCGCCGGAGGAGCGGGAGCAGTACCTGGCCCTGACCCAGCGGTACTTAGACGCCCTGCGGGAAAAAATTCGAGAGCTTTAAGGAGGGGACTATGCAGATCCAACTGTCCGACCGCTTTACGTACAGCAAGCTGTTCCGCTTTACCCTGCCGTCTGTGGTGATGATGGTGTTTACCTCCATCTACGGCGTGGTAGACGGCTTTTTTGTTTCCAATTTCGTGGGCAAAACGCCCTTTGCCGCCGTCAATTTCATCATCCCGTTCCTGATGATCCTGGGGCCCTTCGGCTTCATGCTGGGCACGGGCGGCAGCGCCCGTATAGCCCGCACCATGGGCGAAGGGGATGACGAGAAGGCCCGGCGGCGTTTCTCCCGTTTCGGGTATGTGGCCGCG
>CANRZD010000103.1 GCA_947644325.1 uncultured Clostridia bacterium | reverse complement strand
CAGCTCGTCCAGCGTCTTCTCATAGGCGCCGCCAAAGGAGTTCCACTCCTTCACACCCTCCGCTGTAAGGTATGCCCCGGTGTAGCAGTCAAGGTCAAAGCTCTCCGGCACCGTCACGCCGAAAAGCCCGATGGTGCCGCTGCCCGCCGAGGTGTGCTCCTGCTCCATGGAGAGATAGGAGGAGCTTTTCACCGTGCCCACCACCGTAAAGGCGGGGGGGAGGGTGTCTTCCAGCTCCTGCCCGGCCTGCACCGTGAGCTTTTCCCCCACCCAGTCCTTCCCTTGGGCCAGGGTCTTTGTGAGGATGACCGCGCACTCCCCGGGCTTTTCCGGCAGCCGGCCCGACACCAGAATGGGCCTGTTGACGCTGGGGGACCCGTCTTCCGGCAGGCTGTGCATCCGCATGGTCAGGGCGTCGCCCTCCGTAAGCTCCACCACAAAGTCCAGGTCGTACACGGGCATCACGCCCTCCACCCCCTCCGCAGCGCGCAGAAGGCTCACGTCCTCCTCTGTGAGCCCCAGGGTGGAAAGGGCCCGCAGGTCGTAAAAGTCCGTGTCGTCATAATACCGCTCCGCCGAGGCCCGCATGTCCCCCGGGGAGGACAGCAGCCCCGCCAGAAACCCCACCCCCAGGGCCACGATGGCGAAGATGGCCAGAAACCGGGAGAGGCTTTCCCGCACGGTGCGCAGGATAGACTTGACGTAGGTTTTTTTCATATTCCCACCTCACCATTCGATGTCTTCCACCGGGGTGGGGTGGGGGTTCACTTCGTTGGAGAGGGCCTTGCCGCTTTTGATGCGGATGACCCGGTCGGCCATGGCGGTCAGGGCCCCGTTGTGGGTGATGATGAGCACCGTGCGCCCGGTCCGGCGGCAGGTGTCCTGCAGAAGCCCCAGCACGGCTTTGCCGGTGTTGTAATCCAAAGCCCCGGTGGGTTCGTCGCACAAAAGCAGCTTGGGGTTCTTGGCCAAAGCCCGGGCGATGGCCACCCGCTGCTGCTCGCCCCCCGAAAGCTGCGCCGGGAAGTTTCTCAGCCTGTCCCCCAGGCCCACGTCCCGCAGGGTCTGGGCGGCGTCCAGGGGGTCCCGGCAGATCTCGCTTGCCAACTCCACGTTCTCCAGGGCCGTCAGGTTCTGCACCAGGTTATAGAACTGAAACACGAAACCCACGTCATGCCGCCGGTAGGCGGTCAGCTGCCGTGGGTCATAGCCGCTTATGACGCTGCCGTCCAGGGTGATGCGGCCTTCGTCACAGGTGTCCATCCCGCCCAGCATATTCAGCACGGTGGTCTTCCCCGCGCCCGAGGGCCCCACGATGACGCAGAACTCCCCCTTTTCCACGAAAAAGCTGATGTGGTCCGCGGCGGCAATGGTGTTGCCGCCCATGGTGTAAAATTTGCACACGTCTTCAAACTCAATGAAATGGGACATAGGCGCGCCCTCCTAAATATACATAACAAAACTATACCCTGCATGTATGAAGCGGGTTTATAAAAACTATGAACAAATTTTAACGAGCCTTTACAGGTACTCCGAATGGGGCATCCGCGTCTTGGCCGCCGCCCAGTCGTAGCTGCGCAGCTCGCCTTTGCAGGAAAGCTGCGGGTACCCCCACTGGCGCAGCACTTCAAAAGCGCCGATGGCCACAGAGTTCGACAGATTGAGGCTGCGGGCCCCGTCCATCATGGGGATGCGCACGCAGGCCTCCGGGTGCTGATAAAGAAGGGCTTCCGGCAGCCCCGCCGACTCCTTGCCGAAGAACAGGTAGCAGTTGTCCGGGTAAGAGAGGTCTGAGTGGATATTCTGGGCCTTTGTGGAGAAAAAGAAGAAATTTCCTTGGTTTTTCCCGAAGAAATCGTCCAGATTATCGTAATAGGTAAGGGTCAAGTACTGCCAGTAGTCCAGCCCGGCGTGGCGCAGCTTTTTATCGTCGGGGGTAAAGCCCATGGGACCAATAAGGTGCAGGGCCGCCCCCGTCACCGCGCAGGTGCGGGCGATGTTCCCGGTGTTCTGGGGGATCTCGGGCTCTACCAGTACAATGTGGAGGGAAGCCATAAAAGGCCACCGCCTTTCCAAAAAAAATATAACAAAAAAGGAAACCAGAATATGGGGCGGGAGCTTACCGCATAAAGAGAGGGGGCAGCGGGTATGCTGGATTGTAGGACAGCCTTGGGGCTGCTGAGAATTTACTTGTTTTTATGGAGGTTTGACGCGATGTACAAGCAGACCATGAACGTAGCGAAGGGGATAGGCATGGGGGTGCTGGCGGGCACCGTGGTAGCGGCCATCAGTTCGAAGGCCATGAGCGGCAGCCACCGCAAGGCGGCGCATATGAAGAAAAGCGCCGGCCGGGCCATCCATACCGTGGGCAGCCTCATCGGGGACGTGGAAAAGATGCTGAAGTGAGGTTAAGAAAACGGGGGTCCCAAGGCGGGGCCCCCGTTTTGCGCGGCTACATTTCCCAGTCCGGCTCGGTGAAGTCCGGGTCGGCGGGCTGGGGGTCCTCCGCGGGCTTCTGGTAAAGGATGCCGTTAAAGTACTGGTCGTCCCGCCACTCCCCGTCAAAGACAATGGCGCCGTTTGCGTCGAACTCCGTGCCGTGGCCGTGGCGTTTGCCGTTCTTCCAGCCCCCGTAGTAAAGCAGGTTCCCCTCCGGGTCAAAGGCGGAGGCAAGGCCCGTGTTCTGGCCGTCCGCCCACTTTGTCACCAGCACAGAGCCGTCGGCGCTGCTGATGCTGACCCCGGCCCCTTCCTTTTTGCCGCCGACGATGCGCCCGCCGAAGCGCAGGCCCCCGTCCTTGTCAAAAAGGGATACCTGCTGCCCCGGCCGCCCCTGCACCCAGCGTGACACGTGCAGGGCGTGGTCCCCTTCCCGGAAGGACACGCCCAGGCCGTCCTTCTTGTCGTCCCGCCAGAACCCGGCGTAGCTCAGGTCGCCGTTTTTATAGTAGTGGCTGCCAAAGCCCTGGCGCTTGCCGTCCTTATAGTCGCCCTCGTAGGCGGTGAGCCCCCCGGGCTGCTCCGAGCGGCCCTTGCCGGTGCGCTTCTCCATCCGCATCCTGTCTGACCCAGCGGCCGGTACGGGCTTCTGGGCCCGCTGCTGGGGGGATGGGGGAGGGGCCGCCTGTCCCGGGCTCGTGTGCCGGGGCCCCGGGCCCCCGTTTCTCTGGGGAGGGCGCTGTGCGTTTGCGGCCCTGCGGGGGGGCTGCCCGCCGCCTGCCTGCCTGGCCGCTGACAGGATGGAAGCGTCCTCCGCCCCCAGCCCGGCCCGGGCGGGCCCGCCGTGGCTGGCCCTGCGGGGCGCGGCCGCGCCGCTTGCCTGTCTCGCCGCCGACAGGATGGACGTGTCCTCTGCCCCCAGCCCTGCCCTTGGGGAGGGGCCCTCCATGGCCCGCCGGGGCGGTTCCCGGTAGCCCGAGTGCCGGGCGGGGGGCAGGGGGGCCGGCTCCTCTGGCTCGTAGGGGGAGTCTTCCTCGTATTCTTCCTGGGGAGGGGCTTCCTCCATCTGGTTCTGCTCCATGGCCTCCCGCACAAAGGGCAGCACCGCCGAGCCGTCCTCCGGCTGCAGGGGCGGCACCTCCTCCGCGGGCTCCTGCAGGGGGAAGGGCTGGGGCTCCGGCTCCAATTCCGGCTCAGGCTCTGGTTCGGGTTCCGGCTCCGTGGGCCGGGCGTCGGCTAAAATAAACTCGATGTCCAGCTCGTCCGGCTGGGCGGGCTCCTCCGGCAGGGGGGTGTATTCGGGCTCGGGTTCCGGCTCCGACTCCGGCGATTCTGCCGCTTCCGCCTGCACAATTTGCACCGGCTGTACCGGCAGCGGGGGAGGGGGCGCGGGCAGGGCAGGTTCCGGGGCGGGCTTCTCCGCTTTTTTCTCGATACGGGCGTACTCCTCCAGGCTCGTGAAGGTGACAGATGTGTCCTCCTCGTCCTCCTCCCCCAGAAAAGCGCCTTCCTTTATCTCCCAGGCGGGCATGAGCACCATGGTGCCGCTGCTGATCTCCTCCAGGGCCTGGGCCCGGGCCTGGGCCTCCTTCTGGGGGCAGTAGCAGAACTGCTCGTCCCCCATGGCCACAATGAGCTGGGGCTCGCCAAAGCGGGCGTTAATGAGGGCCTGCTCGGCGGAGCCCCCGTCGTAGGGGGCGGGGTACAGGTTCATGGACTGGTAGAGCTTCTTGTCCGGGTCCCAGTCATACCGGCCGATGACGTCCTCCATGGGGTCGGGCTTGAACATGACCTTGGCGGTCACCGGGTCCCAGGGCTCGTAGTATTCCGATTTCTGCCAGGCGTGCTCCTTGTCAAAGAACACCCGGCTGACGATGAGCCCCCGAAAGTCCCGGTTCACCAGCACATAGCCGTTCTTCTGGTCAAAGGCCTGCTCCAGGGCGATGTCCCGCTGACCTGCCACCCCCAGGGCGGTCTTCTTCCAGTAAAAGCCCCACCGGGATATCTTCCCCCGCAGGTCCCCCTCGAAGCCCTTCACGATCTCATGGCGGCCTACCTTCACGGCCTTGCGCCCGCCGCTGAAGAAGCGCTTTCTGGCAGCGGCCAGCTCCCCGTGCAGGGCATCCAGGCTGTCCCGCTGGGGGAAACACACGCAGTACACATGGTGGAATAAAAGGCTCTCCCCCTCTACGCTTGCCGGCTCTTTTTTCTCTTTTGCCATACAGACACTCCCCTCCCGGACAAAAAGACACATTTTTCTCTATTATACAATAAAAACCGCGATTAGAAAAGCCTTTTATCCGGAATCCCCAAAATTTCCTTCATCCCTTTATATGCGGGCAAAGGCCCCCTTTATTCTCTGCCGTCCCAGCAGTAGGTGCACAGCCTGCACTTTGGCAGCCCTACGGATTCCACCATGTCGTCCAGCCTGTGGTAGCGCAGGCTGGTGAAATTGAGCTTTTTCCCGATATACTCCACCATGGCCTGGTACTGGGGCGTCTCCGGGTCCGCGTAAAGGCCGATATTGTCCGGGTCGCTGGCGCCCTCCAGCTCGTGTATGACCCGCCGGGTAATCAGGTCGTCCTGGGAGGTGGACCGGGAGAAGTTCAGGTACTTGCAGCTGTAGAGGGGGGGCGGGCAGGCGGGCCGCACGTGCACCTCCCGTGCGCCGCTCTGATACAAAAATTCCGTGGTCTCCCGCAGCTGGGTGCCCCGCACGATGGAGTCATCAATGAGCAAGAGGCTGCGGTCCTTGATGAGCTCGTGGACCGGTATCAGCTTCATGCGGGCGATAAGGTTCCGCTGGCTTTGTATGGTAGGCATGAAAGAACGGGGCCAGGTGGGCGTATACTTAATAAAAGGCCGGGAGAAGGGGATGCCCGAGGCGTTTGCGTACCCGATGGCGTGGGCCGTGCCGGAATCAGGCACGCCGGCCACGGTGTCGGGCTGGGCGTTATCCCTCTTTGCCAGCATAGCCCCGCAGCGGTAGCGCATCTCCTCCACGCTGATGCCCTCATAGGAAGAGGACGGGTACCCGTAATAGACCCACAGGAAGGTGCAGATGCGCATCTCTTTCCCCGGCGACACCAGGGTCTGGGCGCCCTCCGGGGTGATCATGGCGATCTCCCCGGGCCCCAGCTCCCGGTCCTGGGTATAGCCCAGGTTCAGGTACGCGAAGCCTTCAAAGGACACACAGCAGGCCCCGTCCTTTACGCCCACAGAAACCGGAGTGCGCCCCAGCCTGTCCCGGGCGGCCAGGATGCCTTTAGGGGTCAGCAGCAGCATGGTCATAGAGCCGTCTATGACCTCCTGTGCGTACTGGACGCCCTCGATGAGGTTTTCCTTCTGGTTGATGACGGCGGCCACCAGCTCTGTGGCGTTGACTTCCCCGCCGCTCATCTCCTGAAAATGCGCATGTCCC
>CANRZD010000102.1 GCA_947644325.1 uncultured Clostridia bacterium | reverse complement strand
CCTTCCACCCCCGCGCCCTCGCCGAAGAATTCTGCGGTAAGGGAGGCCGGGCTCTCAAACTCTACGGGGTTCCCTTCCTGGTCCTGCAGGCCCACCTGCAAGAGGGCATGGAGGCTGTAGTCCCCGTCGTCCATGGTCTGCTTCAGTTTCGCCTGACGCTTCGCCAGCTGCTCCGGGTCTTCGATGCGCTCCACCGTCAGATGGGCGCCCTCGGGCAGCTCCTCCGCGAAGGAGGCGGTGACCTTCAGGGTCTCGTCCTCATAGGCGGCGGTACTTTCGGTCTCCTCCGGGGCCTCTGTCTCCTGGTCCGGCTCCTCCGGCTGGCTGCTTTCTAATTCACTGCTCTCTAAGCCGCTTTCCACATCGCTGCTCTCGAGACCGCTGCTTTCTAACCCACTGCTCTCAAGGCCGCTGCTCTCCAGCGCGCTGCTTTCGGTTTCGCCACTTTCCAGCCCGTTGCTCTCTAAGCCGCTGCTTACGGCCTCGCTGCTCTCGGGCTCCTCTATCTTCTTATAGCACTCGTTGCCGTGCTCGTGCTTCTCTGTCTGCAGCATGCCGCAGGACAGCACGCGCACAGGCAGCTCGAACTCCGGCTTCTCGCCGTCGGCTACCTGCTTCGCAAAGCGCTCTTCCCGGTCGATGGCTTCCTCCAGGGGGAGCTCCTCTCCGTTTTCGTCGTAGAACTTGTAGCACTCATCCGTGTGGGTGTGCAGGCTAATTTCCGGCTTCTGGCACAGGAGCACCAGCTCCTCCTCGGCGCAGGCGTCGGTATGCATGTGCCCGCCCTCTCCGGCCTCCATGCCGCAGATGAGTTCCTTTTCGTAGCATGCGTCTGTATGGGTATGGCCCTCGGTCTCCTCCATCCCGCAGATGAGCTCATCGTTTTCATTGTAGCAGTCTGTGCCGTGGGTGTGGCCCTCCTGCTCCTCCAGGCCGCACACCAGGGTCGTGTCGTAGCAGGCATCCCCGTGCACATGGCCCACGCTCTCCTCCATGCCGCAGGCGGAATAGACTGCGACCTTTTCGTAGCAGGTCTCGTCGTGGTGGTGCTCCTTCACCTGCCGCAGGTGGCACACCAGATTGCCCTCTTTATCGTAGCACCCGTCCACGTGCTCATGCACCAGATAGTCCGCATAGCCGCAGATGATGCCGCCTTCCTCGTCCAGGCACTCGGGGGTATGAGCATGGACGCTGGCAGGGCAGTCCAGCTCCATATCGCGCCAAGACATAGCCTGGCCCTGCTGCATCATGAAGTAGAAAGTGCCTACCGCCACGACCAGCACAAGGCAGGCCACTACCGGGACCCACCGGCGGTTCCTGCGCCGTTTTCCCAGCAATCTCTGTGCCTGCTTGTCAAAAACTGCATTTGCCATGCTCTTCATCCTTTCGTGCAGAATTCAGCGGGCGCCCTGTATGGCCCCCATGGAATCCAAGGGCCACACGCGGAAAAGCAGCTTGCCCACCACCAGGTCCTTGCTCACACAGCCTACCGCTGTGTTCCGGCTGTCGATGGAGGTCTCACGGTGGTCGCCCATCACGAAGATGCGCTCCTCGGGCACCTGGTAGGGCAGGGTGATGTTGCACTCCCCCAGGGCCTTGCCCGTCACGTAGGGCTCCTCCAGCTCCTCGCCGTTTACGAAGACGTTGCCGTCTTTATCGATGTCCACCCAGTCCCCGGCGTTGGCGATGACCCGCTTTACCAGGAGGCTGTTATTATAATAGAAAGCGATCACATCGCCCACGGTGAAATCCGAGGCGTTCATGGTGACCACGATGTCCCCGTCCATGAGGGTGTTGGTCATGGACGTGCCGGTCATGCGCAGCACCGGGAACATCAGCACCGCCACGATGACCGCGGCCGCCGCCGTTACCATCAGCGCGAAGATGATGGTGCGCATTACGCGGCTGTGCTCCTTTTTGTTCAGCTCCTTCTCCAGCTCGGCCTCTACCTGGGCCACGGTGGGAAGGTCTATCACTTTCTCCTTTTCGTCTTCTTTGTCCTTGTCTTTTTCTATGTCCTCTTTGCGTGTCTCTTTCTCCTTCAAAAGACAGCCCTCGCTTCAAACGGATTTAAGTACCTTTCTCGACCCGCTGGGGCCGCAAAAGCATACGGCTTTGAGGCTGCAGCTTCCCCCCCACTACCTGCACGACCTCCATTACGCCGGGGGCAGGGCCGCGGGGGCGGGCCTCCCGCACCGGGGCAGGGGCTTCCCCGCCTCCCTGGGCGTGGCGGGGCTTCTTCCCGCCTGGGGAGGCAGCCCGGGCGGGCGCCGGGGCGCTCCACTGGGGCGGCGTGTAGGGTGCGGGCCGCGGGATGTAGGCCGGCTGCGCCGGAGGAGCCGGCGACACGGGCAGGCTCTCGCCCCCCCGCACCTGAGCAAAATCCATGCCCAAATCATCCTCTACCGGCAGCCCCTGGCCTTGGCGCTGGGCCTGCAGGCTCTCCCGCAGCTGCAAGATCTGCGCGTCCTTATCGTTCAGCCTGTTTTTCAGGCGCTCATAACCTTCCTCCAACTGGGCCAGCTCCTCCTGGACCTCCTGGAGCTTTGCCTTGGCCTTTTCGGCCTCACGGCCCTGCGCAAGCAGAAGCTGCAGGAGTTCCCGTCTGCCCAGTTTGTGCAATTCCCTGTCTGTCACAGACTAGACCCCCTTCCCATGGCAGGCCCAAAAATACCGTTTGTCATCAATCGGCCATGAAACGGGCGCTGCCCGTTTCCCCTTTTGCCATATGGCAAAAATACCCAATATAATAAAGCCCGTACATTTCTGTTCTCTATTGTACTACATATAGAAGGAAAAATCAAGTCTGTACTATCAAGCATAGAAAGATTCTTGATACTGGCAAAAATGTATACACAAAATGTAGTGGTTTGTCACCGCTTTTCAAAAGATTCCAGGATATTTTCAGCAGTCATTCTTATTATACTCTACCCATAGGAAATGTCCACTCGCTATGTGCACGAATTTTCTCAACCAATTTTATGCATCTTTGGCCGGTTGTATTTTTTGAATTTCCTTACATTTTCTGCTACATATTATATCCCACCCGGCGCCTTTTGGCAATACCGTTCGGGAAAAATTTTGACCGTTCGGAAAATTTTTTTAGGGAATAAAAAGAGGCCCCCGCAGGGGCCCCGAAAGGTGCTGATAAATAACTTTAGATGAACTTGGCGGGGGTGATCTTCACGCCGGGGCCCATGGTGGCGCTTACCACGCAGGAGCGCACGTACTGGCCCTTGGCGGCGGCGGGCTTGGCCTTGACGATGGCGTCCATCAGGGCGCTGAAGTTTTCAGCGAGCTTCTCCACGCCGAAGGAGACCTTGCCGATGGGGCAGTGGATGATGTTGGTCTTGTCCAGGCGGTACTCGATCTTACCGGCCTTGGCGTCCTGCACGGCCCGGGCAATGTCGGGGGTCACTGTGCCGGCCTTGGGGTTGGGCATCAGGCCACGGGGGCCCAGGATGCGGCCCAGGCGGCCCACCATGCCCATCATGTCGGGCGTGGTGATGAGTACGTCGAAGTCCATCCAGCCTTCACCCTGGATCTTCTGCACCATTTCCTCAGAGCCCACGAAGTCGGCGCCCGCGTTCTGGGCCTCCTCGATCTTCTCGGGCTTGCAGATAACTAAGACCCGCACGGTCTTGCCGGTGCCGTTGGGCAGGACCACAGCGCCGCGCACCTGCTGGTCGGCGTGGCGGCCGTCTACGCCCAGCTTCACGTGCAGCTCAACGGTCTCGTCGAACTTGGCGGTGCCGGTCTTCACGCAGAGGTCCAGCGCGTCGTTTACCTCGTACAGCTTCTGGCGGTCGATGAGCTTTGCGCCCTCTCTATATTTCTTACCGTGTTTCATATGTCTATACCCCCTGCCCCTTAGTCTACAACTTCGATGCCCATGCTGCGGGCGGTGCCTGCGATCATGCTCATGGCGGCCTCGATAGAGCCGGCGTTCAGGTCGGGCATCTTCTGCTCGGCGATCTTCTGCACCTGCTCGCGGGTGATCTTGGCGACCTTCTTCTTGTTGGGCTCACCAGAGGCCGTCTCGATGCCGCAGGCCTTCTTGATGAGGACGGCGGCGGGAGGGGTCTTGGTGATGAAGGTAAAGGAGCGGTCTGCGTAAACGGTGATGACCACAGGGATGATGAGGCCCACGTCGTTCTTGGTGCGCTCGTTGAATTCCTTTGTAAAGGCCATGATGTTCACGCCGTGCTGGCCCAGGGCCGGGCCCACAGGGGGGGCCGGGGTCGCTTTGCCGGCGGGGATCTGGAGCTTGATAAAGCCCGTTACTTTTTGTGCCATGTTTACTTCTCTTCCTTTCTCATGTGGTTCCGGCGACGCAGGCGTAAGGGTAAAGATTCACCTGCATCTCCCACTTTCAGCCGACTGGCTCGGCCTGGTCCAGCTCCAGCTCCACAGGGGTATCCCTGCCGAACATGGACACTGTGACCCGGATGCGGTTTTTCTCCACATCCATTTCCTCCACCGTGCCGATGAAGCCCTCCAAGGGCCCGTCCACGATGTTCACGGAATCGCCCACCTTATAGCTGGTCTCCACCGCCCGCTTCTCTATGCCTAAGCGGGAGACCTCCTCCTCCGTCAGGGGGATGGGCTTTGAGGAGGGCCCCACGAACCCTGTGCACCCGCGGATATTCCGCACGGCGTACCAGGACTCGTCGGTCATTACCATTTTCACGATCACGTACCCCGGGAAGATTTTGCGCTCCACTTCCTTGCGCTTGCCGGAGTCGGTGATCTCGGTGACTTTTTCGGTGGGCACACGGATCTCCTGGATGAGCTCGTGCATCTGGCGGTTCTCCACCGTCTTTTCCAGGTTCGAGGCTACCTTGTTCTCATAGCCGGAGTAGGTGTGTACCACGTACCATCTTGCTTCCTCTGCCATGTCCGCGCCCTCCTAGCCTTTAAGCCTTGGCAACGTCCATCACCAGGCTCAACAGGTTCATGAACACCGTGTCCAGGGCGAACACAAAGAGCCCCAGCACGAGGATCGTCACCAGCACCACGCCGGTGTTCTTGAAAACAGCCTTGGGCGTGGGCCACACGATCTTCTTCACTTCGCCCTTGCAGTCCTTGAAGAACTTCACCGTGCGCTTAAAGAAGCGGGCCACGGGGTTCTCCTTCTTCTCGGGCTTCTTTTCGGTCTTTTTCGCGTTTTCCGCCATGCTGACACCCCTTTATCTTGTTTCCCTGTGCAGGGTGTGTTTCCGGCAGAATCGGCAGTACTTGTTCATTTCCAACCTGTCGGGGTCGTTCTTCTTGTTCTTCTTGGTGAGATAGTTCCGCTGCTTGCACTCTGTGCAGGCCAGTGTGATCTTCACGCGCATTTGTCGGCACCTCCCGTTTTACGGAAATAAATTTGGGGTCTTCCCCCAGCCTCCCTCAGAAAAGACAGGCAACACAAAGAAAGCCTCTTTTCGAGGTGCATTCAGTATACCACATGTTGTGTGCATTGTCAATGCTTTCTTAAAAAGAAAGAGCCCGCCCGGAAATCAGGCAGGCCCTTCTTATTATTATGGCTTATAGTTTGCTGGGAGGAAAATTACTCAGCCATCTTCTTGAGCTTCGCGTACTTCTCCTCAGCGTACTTCTCGGCCTTCTCGAACAGCACCTCGGCGCGGTCGGGGAAGGAACGGGTCAGACTGTTGTAGCGCACCTCGCCCATGATGAAGTCGCGATAAGAGGCGGAAGGCTCCTTGCTGTCCAGCTGGAAGGGGTTCTCCCCGGCGTCGGCCCGGCGGGGGTCGAAGCGGAAGTTGTGCCAGTAGCCGGCGGCCACAGCCTTCTTCTCCTCTACCATAGAGACGCCCATGCCACCCTTGATGCCATGGTTGATGCAGGGGGCGTAAGCCAGGATGATGGAGGGGCCGTTGTAGCTCTCGGCCTCAGAGAAGGCCTTGATGCACTGGTTCATATCGGCGCCCATAGCCACCTGGGCCACAT
>CANRZD010000101.1 GCA_947644325.1 uncultured Clostridia bacterium | reverse complement strand
TGGGCGGAGGAGGCCTCCTTCAGGCGCTTTGTCAGGGCCTCCAGGTCCTTAAAGACCTGGACGTAGTCGGGGCGGCTGTAGGGCATATCGGGAAATCTCATGGGGTACTCCTTTCTTTATAGAAAAGCTTTTCTTTTGAGTATACCGCCGGGGGCGGGGCAAGTCAAGTTTTTTCTCATCTCATGTGTTTACAAAATGTTTAGCAAAAGGACACGGCCTGTTCAGAGAACCGACATATTTATGGGGTATCATAAGGTCGTGGTTAAGGAAGCCACAAACTCTTTTTCATCATATCCTCATTTTAACTCCTTACTTCCTCTTAGAGAGCCGCTGGGTCACCCGCCCGGCGGCTTTCCTCTTTGGCCCTTGACGTTTTCGCCAAAAGAGAGTATAATAGTGCATCACTTGAAGCTATCTTCAACAAAGGAGGGATGGGTAAAATGGATTGGGGCAGGTTCGTGCTCACAGAGGGCGACTATCTGCTGCGGGTCATTGTGGCGGCCCTGTGCGGCCTTGCCATCGGCTCTGAGCGGGAGGCGCGGCTTAAAAAGGCGGGCATCCGCACGCACACCATTGTCTCTATGGCGGCGGCGCTGATGGTCTGCGTCTCCAAGTACGGCTTCTTCGATGTCATCGTGTACGACGGCATCTCCCTGGACGCCTCCCGGGTGGCGGCGGGCGTGGTCACCGGCGTGGGCTTTCTGGGCGCCGGCATCATCCTGAACCGCAAGACCAGCATCACGGGCATCACCACCTCGGCGGGGGTGTGGGCCACCCTGGGCATCGGCATGACCATCGGCGCGGGCATGTGGGTGCTGGGGGTGGGCAGCACGGTGATTTTGCTGGTGCTGCAGTATGTGTTCCACCACACCATGCACCTGGTGAAGGAGAAAAAAATGGGCCGGCTGCACTTTCGGGCCAAAGAGGGGGGCAATTCCCCCGAGCACATAGCGGAGGCCCTGCGGGAATTGGGCGTGCGGGTCATTTCCTCCCACGTGAGCCTGAGCCGGGACAAGGCCGTGGAGGCCAAGATGGATGTGCTGTTCCCCTTAGACTACGACGCCGGGCGACTGGCTGAGCTCATGGAGGAGTTTCCCGAAATCGTCTCCATCGATACATAAGAGAGAAAAAGCGAAAGCAAGCGGCACATGGATTGGGCTCCATGTGCCGCTTGTGCTTGCGGCCCGCGTGGCGGACAAGCCTGCCAGCGGGGTCAGTAAAGAAGGAAGAGCTGTATAAGAGGGTTAAAGAGGGTTGAACCGTAAATTGGGAAGGTTTCCCTTCTACTCCCTATTTTAATTCCTGCGGGGCGCTTTGTCAAGAAACAAAGTGTTTACAGTATGTAGGGGAATTGTGAATTTTTTGGTCCATGTTCCACTATATGTGCGGAGGCATGGCTTTAGCATTTAGCGGTTGATTTATGAAGGGGTTTATTGTATAATAGGGACAAGAGTTTTCCACAAGGAGGCGTTCCATATGGACACGACTAAGCAAGCCCAAATCGAACAGCTGAACCTGCCCCGCACCATCCATCTGGTGCCGCTGGATATTATCAACGGCTTTTCCGTAAGGCCCGGCTTTTATGAGATCAACGGGGCCACGGCCATCCCCGGCGGCGTGAACTTCACTGTCCACTCCTACAGCGCCACAGGGGTAGAACTGGTCCTCTTCCACCGGGGGGAACACGAGCCCTACGCTGTCATCCCCTTCCCACAGCATTACCGCATCGGCAATGTGTACTCCATGATCGTGTTCAAGCTGAACATAGAGGAGTTCGAATACGTGTACCGGGTAGACGGGCCCTATGACCCCTCCAAGGGCCTGATTTTCGACAAGACCTACGACCTTCTGGACCCCTACGCCAAGGCCGTCAGCGGCCAGCGGGAGTGGGGTAAAGGGGACTTTCGCCGGGAAAACAGCTATCGGGCCCGGGTGGTCAAAGACGACTTCGACTGGGGCGACATGGCTTCCCCCCTCATCCCCATGGAGGACCTTATCATCTACGAGCTGCACGTGCGGGGCTTTACCCAGGACCTTTCCTCCGGGGTGCTGCACCCGGGCACCTTTGACGGCTTGATGGAAAAGCTGCCCTACTTAAAGGAACTGGGGGTCAACGCCGTAGAGCTCATGCCCATCTTCGAGTTCGACGAGATGCAGGACTACCGCCAGGTGGAGGGCAGAACCCTGTGCAACTACTGGGGCTACAGCACGGTCAGCTTTTTCGCCCCCAACACCAGCTATACCGCCTCCACCGAGTACAACCGGGAGGGAAACGAGCTCAAGCAGCTCATACGGGAATTCAACAAAAACGGCATCGAGGTCTATCTGGACGTGGTCTTCAACCACACCGCCGAGGGCAACGAGCACGGGCCCTTCTTCTCCTTCAAGGGGTTTGACAACAACATCTATTACCTTCTCACCCCCAACGGCCACTATTACAATTTCAGCGGCTGCGGCAACACCTTGAACTGCAACCACCCCATCGTGCACCAGATGATCATGGACTGCCTGCGCTACTGGGTCACAACTTATCGGGTAGACGGGTTCCGGTTCGACCTGGCCTCTATCTTAGGCCGCAACGAGGACGGAAGCCCCATGGATAAGCCCCCCCTCCTGCAGGCCATGGCCTTTGACCCCATTTTGGGGGACGTAAAGCTCATTGCCGAGGCCTGGGACGCGGACGGGCTTTATCAGGTGGGCACCTTCCCCTCCTGGAACCGCTGGGCCGAATGGAACGGCCGCTACCGGGACGACATGCGCCGCTATATAAAGGGCGACCCCGGCTGCGCCCAGGCCGCCGCCAACCGCATCGCCGGGTCCCGGGACATGTACGACGTGAGTACCCGCAAGGACGCGTCTGTGAACTTCTTCACCTGCCACGACGGCTTCACCCTCTACGACCTTTACGCCTATAACCACAAGCACAACGAGAAAAACGGCTGGAACAACACCGACGGCGCCAACGACAACAACAGCTGGAACTGCGGCGCCGAGGGCCCCACCGAGGACCCGGAGGTCAATTCCCTGCGCATGCGCATGATGCGAAACGCCTTTACCCTGCTCATGTGCAGCCGGGGCATCCCTATGTTCCTGGCGGGGGACGAGTTCGGCAACACCCAGTTCGGCAACAACAACGCCTACTGCCAGGATAATATCACCTCTTGGCTGGACTGGAGCCTTTTGGAAAAAAACCGGGAGCTTTTTGAGTTCTTCCGCACTATGATCGCCTTCCGCAAGTCCCACCGGGTCCTGCGGGCCAATGTCAGCGGCGGGGCCTGCGGCTTCCCGGATATCAGCTTCCACGGGGTGAACCCCTGGCAGAAAGGGCCCTTCTCCAAGGACGACCACTACATCGGCGCGGCCTTCGCCGGCTGGGAAAAGAACGAGGGGCCTGAGCTCGTCTATGTGGCCTCTAACGCCTACTGGGAGGACCTGGACATCACCCTGCCCCCCCTGCCCTCCGGCCTCACCTGGGTCTTGAAGGTGGACACCTGGGACAGCCGCCAGCCGGACCGGCCCTGCCCCGAAGGGCGCTTTACCATCCGCAGGCGCTCTGTGATGGTCTTTGAGGCCGCGGAAAGGCATCTGTAAAAAACAAGCGGCCTGGGTGTCCCCAAGCCGCTTTGCTTTCAGCTTCTGCCCTTTAGGATGGGCGAGAGCTTTTTATAGACAGCGAAGGTGATGGCCACGCTTAGAAGGCCCTTTACGAAGGTGAAGGGGACGTTGAACCACAGAAGCGCCTGGAAAAGGTTTTCCACCGCCGGGTTGATGGCCTGGTACATGCCCATGATGGCCTCCATGGGCAGGAACACCGTGTAGAAGGGGTAGGTGACAAAGTAATTGATGGGCAGGCTCAGCACCGCCATGGCCGCCGCCCCGGTGAAGGAGCCGATAAGCGCCCCCTTGCGGCCGTCTATCTTCTTATACAGCCACCCCGCCGGCAGCACGAAGGCCGCGCCCAGAAGGAAGTTGCAGAACTCCCCCACGCCGGAGGTGGTGGTGAAGGGGAGGTTTATGAGGTTCTTGATGAAGCACACGGCCACGCCGCTCATGGGCCCGAAGGCGAAGGAGGCGATGAGCGCCGGCAGCTCCGACAGGTCCAGCTTGATGAAGCCGGGCATGAAGGGCACTCTGAAGCTTATGAACATAAGCACCGTGGCCACCGCCCCCAGCACGCCTGTCACGGCCAGCTTGCGGATGTTGAGTTTCTTTGTGGTTTCCATAGGTTTGTCAGCCCTTTCAAAAAAATTTTTGCAAAAGACCGAAGGCAGCGCACGGGCATAAAAAAAGCCCCAAACACAAAGGGTTCGGGGAAAAGGCCGCGAAAAGCGGCAGGCTGCGCCCTGTAACGTCTTCTTTCATCCGGACTATACCGTCGGTACCGGAATCACACCGGTTCGGCGAAGGCGGGCTCTTTTTTAGCAGCCACGCCCCCGTTCGCAGACTTTACTGCCGGTCAGGAATTTCACCTTGCCCCGAAGATCATTTGCTGGTATTATTTTAATATATCCGGGGGCCCTTGTCAAGGCCCCCAAGCAGAGAAAGGCTGGTCCTTATGGATGTTTTCACCACAGACGCCGCATACCTGCGCTCCCGCTTCCCCCCGCCGGACCCGGCCTCCAACAAGGGGGATTTCGGCAGGCTCCTGCTGGTGTGCGGCAGCTACGGCATGGCCGGGGCCTGCATTATGGCGGCCCGGGGGGCCCTGCGCAGCGGCGTGGGGCTTCTGCACATCGCCATAGACGCCCGGGCCTATCCCATCGTGGCCGGGGCCGTGCCCGAGGCCGTCTTCACCATTCTCGATTTCTCCTCCCCCTCCTGGCAGGCGGCCCTTACAGGCGCCTTGGAGATTTGCACTGCCTGCGTCGTCGGCTGCGGGCTGGGGGCCTCGGCAGAGGTGCTGTGCCCGACGGTCTTCGGCTATTTTGCCCAGAAGGCAAAGCCCCTCTTGCTGGATGCGGACGCCCTCAACTACTGCGCCCGCACCCCCGGCGCCCTGGAGGCCCTGGCCTGCCCCCGTGCCGTCACCCCCCACCCGGGGGAGATGGCACGGCTGCTTTCCACCACGGTGCCCCAGGTGCAGGGGGACCGCCTGGAGGCGGCCCGCTCCTTCGCGGAGAGGACCGGCGCGGTGACGGTCTTGAAGGGGGCGGGCACGGTCATTGCCGGGGCGGGGCGCGCCGCCATAAACCCCACGGGGAACTGGGGCATGGGCAAGGGCGGCTCTGGGGACGTGCTGGCGGGCATCATCGGGGCCTTTCTGGCCCAGGGGCTGGAGCCCTTTGCCGCCTGCGCCTGCGGCGCTTACCTGCACGGCCTGGCCGGGGACCTGTGCGCCCGGCGCTTCACCCCCCGTGCCATGCTGCCTACCGACCTGCCGGAGATGCTGCCGGAGGCCTGGCGGCAGGTCTTTTCATAAGAAAAATTTTTGAAGGATGTGTTTTTATGGATTTGCAATCGACTGCCCTGGGGATCGAGCTGGGTTCTACCCGCATCAAGGCCGTGCTCATCGGGCCCGACCACGCCCCCCTGGCCAGCGGGGCCTATGACTGGCAGAACCACCTAATCGACGGCCTGTGGACCTACCCCCTTACGGAGGTCTGGGAGGGCATACAGGGGGCCTACCGGCAGCTGGCGGAGGAGGTGCGGGCCCGCTACGGGGCGGAGCTGACCACCGTGGGGGCCATGGGCGTCTCGGCCATGATGCACGGGTACATGCCCTTTGACCGGCAGGGCAGGCAGGCGGCGGAGTTCCGCACCTGGCGCAACACGGTCACTGAGGCGGAGGCAAAGGAGCTCACGGAGCTCTTCCAGTTCAACATCCCCCAGCGGTGGAGCGTGGCCCACCTGTACCGGGGCGTGCGCCTGAAGGAGGCGCACGCCCCGGAAATCGGCTTTCTCACCACCCTGGCTGGGTACGTGCACTGGCAGCTCACCGGCAGGAAGGTCCTGGGCACCGGCGAGGCCGCGGGCATGTTCCCCCTGGACAGCAGGACCATGGACTACGACGAGGG
>CANRZD010000100.1 GCA_947644325.1 uncultured Clostridia bacterium | reverse complement strand
TTTCAATCCAGTATGTTCCAACACATAATCCTTGATTTCCTCATAGGTTGCCTTGCTTTCCGCAGCCGTTAAATCAAGCTCGTCCATCTGAAGCTCAACCTCGATATGTTGCTCTGAATGAAGTTTGGACAATAAACATACCGTCTCTACATGCCCCGTATGCGGGAACATATCCACCGGCTGCACCGCCTGCACCCGGTAGTGGGGCCGCAGCAGCTTCAGGTCCCGGGCCAGGGTCTCGGGGTTACAGGAGATGTACACCACCCGCCGTGGCCCCAGCCGGCACAGGGCCCCCAGGAAGGCCGGGCTGGCTCCGGCCCGGGGCGGGTCCATGAAGACTACGTCGCAGGGTTCGCCCTCCCGGGCCATTTCCTCCATGAAGTCCCCGGCGTCCGCGCAGATGAAGCGGGCGTTTTCCACGCCGTTTTCCCTGGCATTCACAATGGCGTCCCCCACGGCCTCCCGGTTCACCTCCACCCCCAGCACCTGGCCCGCGCCGTTTTTGGCGGCAATGAGCCCGATGGTGCCGATGCCGCAGTAGGCGTCCAGCACGGTCTCGCGGCCGGTAAGGCCCGCAAACCCCATGGCCGTGCCGTACAGCACCTCCGTCTGCAAAGGGTTCACCTGGTAAAAGGACCGGGCCGAAATCCGGAACCGGCAGCCGCACAGATCGTCCACAATGTACCCCGGCCCCCACAGCACCTTCTCCCGCTCGCCCAGCACCAGAGAGGTGCGCTTGTCGTTGATGTTCTGGATGACCGTGGTGATCTCCGGGTGCAGGCGCAGAAGCTCCCGGAGGAAGTGCTTTTTCGCCGGGAAGACCGGCGTGCCCGTCACCAGCACCACCATGATCTCCCCGGTGCCGAAGCCCCTTTTCACCAGCACGTGGCGCAGAAACCCCCGCCCCGTGTCCTCGTCGTAGACTGTCAGCTTGAAGGACCCCAGCAGCCCCCGTATGGCCACGATGATCTCATCGGCCTTCTGGTCCTCGATCTGGCAGGAATCCACCGGCACCACCCGGTGTGTGCTGGACTGGTACACCCCCGAGACCGCCCGCCTGCGGCGCTTGTCCCAGGCAAAGGCCGCCTGCACCTTGTTGCGGTAATGCCAGGGGTGCTCCATGCCCAGAATGGGCCGCACCTTGCAGAAGGCCCCCAAAAGCTTCTGGCACCGGGCCTGCTTCCACTGCAGCTGCCGCTCATAGGGCAGGTTCTGCAGCTGGCAGCCGCCGCACTTTCTATAGACTGGACAAGGCTCCATCCGGAACACCCCTTTCCTTTTCTGTGCCTATTATACCACAGGCGGGGGGAGTTGACAAATCCTTTGGGATAGACTATAATACAGACAAAAGCCGGGAGGGAAAGGACATGGTGGACACTATGACGGATAGACAGTTCAAAACGATTTTGGAAATGGTAGACATGATCCTGGACGGCTGTAAGGACCTGGAGGAGGCCAAGGAAAAGGTACAGAAGCTCATCGAAAACCAGAGCGGCAAGAGTAACGAGTGAAAAAACCGGGGCATATCCCCGGTTTTCTTTTATGAAAATATTTCTTGACAAACCCTCCGCCCTTCTGCTATAATAAGGCAATTTTACAGAAAAAAGGAGGGCACAGACATGCTTTGCAATGAATTTGATCCTAACCCGGTGGCCATCATCAATCCTTCCCACCACAACGCGATCCCCGATTTCCCCGCCATCTGCGTGGGCATTTTCTCGAAGGTCATCGTAGACGAAATTTTGGAGAAACACGGCGGGGAGGTGATGGGCCACAGCATGTTCTGCACAGGCCCGGTGCCCATCTACCGGGTGCGTGCCTACGGCACGGAGCTGGCCCTTTTTCTGCCCCACGTGGGGGCCCCGGCTGCTTTGGGCTTTATAGAGGACTTTGTGCCCTGGGGCGGCCGGCACTTTGTGTTCTGCGGGGCGGCGGGGGCCCTGCGGGGGGACATCACCCACGGGCACCTGCTGCTCCCCACCGCCGCCATACGGGACGAAGGCGTCTCTTACCACTACCTGCCCCCGGCCGATGAGATCGAAATCTCCCCCCACTGTGTGCAGGCCTGCCGGGAGGCCCTGGAGAGCCTTCACTTCCCCTACATAGAGGGCAAGACCTGGACCACCGACGCCTTCTACCGGGAGACGGAGAAGAAAGCCCAGTGCCGCCGGGAGCAGGGCTGCATCAGCGTGGAGATGGAGTGCGCGGGCTTGGCGGCGGTGGCGCAGTTTAGGGGCGTGGACTTCGCCCAGTTCTTCTATGTCACCGACACCCTGGAGGGCGCACAGTGGGACGAAGGGATTCTCGCGCAGGGCGGGGCGGGCCTTACGGACGTGTGCTTTAGGGCCGCCGTAGAGACGGGCAAACGGCTGGCGGCCAGGGGATAAAATCAGCGAAAGGGCGTTCATTATGCAGCTTTGCACATTTTACGACCATGTAAAGGACATTTCCCGGCAGGAGCGGGTCTCTATGACAGAGGCCCTCCGGCGGGTGCGGGCCCTGGGCGTCACCCAGGTAGAGGTGTCCCAGAATAACCTTCTGGGCCGGGAGGACGAATTGGGCCACGAGCTCAGCTACACAGACCTGGGCATTTCCACCATCCCCTCCTATTTTGACTTCGGCCGGGACCAGGACGTGGAGAAGCAGGCCCTTCCCACCCTGGAGGCCGCCCAGTTCCTGGGGGTGAAAAAGCTTCTGGTCATCCCGGGCTTCTACGGGCAGGAGGACCCGGAAGAGGACCGCCTGCGCCAGCGGGAAAGCATGGCCCAGTGCGTCAGCCGCCTGGCCCGGCTGGCCCAGGGCTGCGGGGTCTCCCTTGTGATGGAGGCCTACGACAACCTCCTGTCGCCCATCGTTTCCGCGGAGGGGGTGGGGTACTTCCTGGAGGAATGCCCGGCCCTTTCCTGCTGCTTCGATACGGGCAATTTCCGCTTTGCCGGGGAGGACGAGTTTGAAGCTTACGAGAAGCTTCGGGGCCGCATCGCCCACGTGCACCTGAAGGACCGGGCCCTTACGCCAGAGTGGGGCTCCCACGCCGTCGCCACCACAGAAGGGCAGGTGCTGTACCCCTGCCCGGTGGGCACAGGGGAGATCAAAATCGCCCCGCTCATAAAGCGTCTGAAAGAGGACGGCTACCAGGGCGCTTATACCATCGAGCACTATGGGGTGGAGAATATGTGGGCCGCCCTGCAGGAATCGGTAAAGCGGCTGCGCGAAATGGATATGTAAGGCAAAAAGGGCCGGTGTCTCAGAAAGACGCCGGCCCTTTTCCCATCCCTCTTTAGCTGCGTACACTTTCCCGGTACTCGTCCTCTTGGCTGCGGAATACCAGGGCCAGGCACCACAGGGCGCAGATGGCCACCACCGTGTAGATGACTCTTGCCAGCACGGCGGTCTGCCCGCCGCACAGCCAAGCCACCAGGTCGAAGCGGAAGATGCCCACAAGGCCCCAGTTCACGCCGCCTATGACCGTGACGATCAAAGCGATACGGTCCAGCATATTCATGGTCGTTCCCCCTCCCTGCTTTGATTCGGGCGAAAACACGCCCAAGCCTATTGTGCCCGGCCGGGCGGGGAAAAAATCATGGGGAATCCTGCTGTTTTCTGGGAAAAAGCTCCCGCCAGCCAATAAAGAGCAGCAGCACCCCGAAGCACCGGCGCAGAAGTTCTACGTCTATCACAGCGGCCAGAAGGGCCGCCAGCACGCAGGCCGGGGCCCCGAAAAGAGCGCAGAGCAGGGCCGTCTTTTTTTCAATCAGATGATTTCTCACGTGGCCAAAAAGGGCCGGCAGGGCGCAGAAGGCAAAATAGACCAGGTTGACGCCCCCGGCCCGCAGCTGGTCATAGCCCATAACGAGGGTGAGCCACAGCACCAAGAGCGTTCCGCCCCCTATGCCAAAGCCCGAGAGCACCCCCGTCACAGCGCCTATAAAAAGCGGGAACACCCAGCTCATAGGGCCAGCACCGCCCTTACCCCGCCGTAGAGGATGAGCACCCCGAAGGCTCGGCGCAGAAGCTTCAAGGGCACCCGCTCAAATACCCTGCCGGACAAAAGCCCCCCAAAAAAGCCCCCCAAAAGGTATGGCCAGCAGCCTGAAAGCGCCAAAGCCCCTTTATAATAGTATATGGCCGCCGAGCACAGGGACAGGGGCAATATCACCGCCACAGAGGTGGCGAAGGCCCTGCGCTGGGGAAGCCCCACCCAGCGGGTCAACAGCGGCACCAGGAAAAGCCCGCCCCCCGCCCCGAAAAAGCCGTTGGCAAGGCCCGCTAAAGCCCCGGTCACGGCGGGCTTTACGCTGTTTTTCAAAAAAACCGCCCCCTTTCTAAGGAGCAGTATGCCCTGTATTTTTTGCCCGAACCGAGAGAAAATATGGGTAGGAAATTTTCGCGGAGGCGGCATATGAGCAAACGGAGAGCTTACACGGTATTCGCCCTTTTGATGCTTTTGCTTTCGGCGGCGGCCTATTCCCTCACCCAGGTGTCGGGCGGGGCGGAGTACGTGGACGCCGCCGGCCGGCAGAGCGTCTACAAGCTGGAGGTGGCAAAGGCCCGGGGTGCCATTTACGACTGCAACCTGCAGCCCCTGACAAACGCCTACCACCGGCAGGTGGCGGCCGTCGCCCCGGGCATAGAGGCCATCGGCGCATTGGAAAAGGCCACCCGGGGCCGCTACCGGGACCGCCTGGCCCTGGCCCTGGAGGACGGCAAGCCCTTCTCTATGGCGCTGCCCCAGACGGTGAAAAACGACTGCGTGGACCTTTTCACCGTGCCCGTGCGCTATGCAAAAAGCCAGCTGGCCCCCCACGTGGTGGGGTATCTGGACAGCATGGGCCGGGGGGCCGCGGGGGTAGAGCTTGCCATGGACGACCTTCTGGGCTCCTATAAGGGGGAGATATCCGTCTACTACCACGTGGACGCCCTGGGGCGGGTCATCGCCGGGGACGACAGGCTCATCGTGGACACCCTGGAGGAGGCCCAGGGCGGCGTAGCCCTGACCCTGGACAGCGCCCTGCAGGAAGCCGTCCAGGAGGCCGCCCAGGAGCTGGGCCAGGGGGCCGTGGTGGTGACTGAAGCGCCAAACTGCGAGATACGGGCCCTGGCAAGCGTGCCCGACTATTCCCCCGCCAACATGGCCCAGGCCGCAGAGGCCGAGGGCTCGCCCCTTTTGAACCGGGCCTTCTGCGCCTACGCGCCGGGGTCCGTGTTCAAGCTGGTGACCGCCGCAGCGGGGCTGGAGGCCGAGGCCCTGCCCAAGAGCTTCACCTGCACCGGGGCCATAAACGCCGGGGGGCTTCTGTTCCACTGTATCGACGGCACGGCCCACGGGCAGGTGGGGCTGCGGGGGGCTATAGAGAAGTCCTGCAACTGCTACTTCATCAGCGCGGCCCGGGCCCTGGGGGGCCAGCCCGTGCTGAGCATGGCCTACAACCTGGGCTTTGGCAGCTCCCAGGAGTTCGGCCGGGGCCTGCACACCCAGGCCGGGGTGCTGCCCGACGGAAAGAGCCTGCAGAACGTGCGGGCCCTGGGGAACTTTGCCTTCGGCCAGGGGGAGCTGACTACTACCCCCCTGCAGCTGTGCGCCATGATGAACGCCATCGCAAGCGGCGGCACCTACAGCACGCCGAAACTGATTCTGGGCCAGGTAGACGGGGCGGGGGCCCTGACGCCCCTGAGCCCGGTCACCGACCGCTCGGTAGAAGTGATGGCCCCGGCCACGGCCCGGCAGCTGCAGGAATACCTGAAAAGCGCCGCCAAAAACGGCACCGGCCGGCCCGGGGCCCCGGAGGGCGTTACGGTGGGCATCAAGACCGGCACGGCCCAGACCGGCGTGGAGACAGGGGAGGGGGAGCTTCTGCACTTCTGGTACTGCGGCTTTGTCTGCGATGAGAGCGGCCCCCGGTACTGCGTCACGGTCCTGCGGGAATCCACCCCCGACGACGGGGGCACCGCGGCCCGGGTCTTCAGGCGGGTGGCCGGGGATATCGCAAAGCTGTACTTTGGGGCAGGGTATTTGAACGAGTAAACAAATAGTAAATAAGGGATAAACAAAAGGCGAAA
>CANRZD010000099.1 GCA_947644325.1 uncultured Clostridia bacterium | reverse complement strand
TAAGCCCCCAGCCCCATATGCCCAGTAAATGGGACAAAAGCTCCATAAAGCCCCCCTTACCGGCGCGGAAGGCACCCGAAATCCCACAGGAAATCAAGGGCGTCGTCGATGCGGGTGCCGTCAAAGCTTTCTTCGATGCCGAATGCCTTCACCCGCAGCTTCGGCGGGTCCGCCTGCCTGTCCAGAGAGACCGGGGGCGTGCTGTCCCCGAAGCTGAGCTTGCGGCCCTGATAGTCCACAATGAGCAGCCCCGCAGCAGTCAGGAACACAAAAAAGCTCAGGGAGAAGGAAAACCAGAACACCCGGCGCTCCTGCCGCCTTTGGGGGTCTTTTCTTTTGGCCATGGGCCGCACCGCCTTTCTTTTTTACTTTCCTTTTTATTTGTAGGGTGGCGGCATTTGGCCCTTTTATGCCTGGAAGATCATGGCAGCAAAGTCTCGGCCAGTATCTCCCCCAAAAGCGACCCGGTGTACTTAGCCTCGCCCACCGTGTTCACCTCGGTGCCTACTTCTATGAGCAGGGAGCCTTTGGTGGCGTTCATGTTATATTTGTTGTTGGAAAAATTCAAGGGCCGGGGCAGCTGGGGGTACAGATTCATGGCCGTCTGCTGCAGGCGCAGGGCCAGGTGCAGGTTCTCCCGCCAGTCGGGGAAATCCCCCCAGCCGCCGTCATAGTCGCACCCGGCCAGTACCATGAACTGGGCCGCCCGGCGGCCGTTTACCTCCGCCGTGGGCTTATACTTCACGCCCTCCTGGGTGGTCATGGAGTCCCGGTGCAGGTCTATTGTCACCTGTATGCCGGGGTACTGGGCAAGGTTATTCTGCAGGACCTCCCAGGAGCGGGCGTAAGAGCCGTTAAAGAGCGTGTCGTTTACCGTGGTGTCGTGCACCACGCCGATGCCCCGGGCCTCCAAGGCCTTTTTTACTTCCTCCCCCACGGCCACCACGCTCAGGTCCTGGTTCTGGGTGCGGGTCTGCATGTCTGTGTAATAAAAGCCCGTGTGGGCCTGCAGGTAGGCTTCTGAGGTGTGGGTGTGGTAAAGCAGCACCTCCACGCTGCCGTCCCCTTTAAGATGCACCGCCGGGTCCTGCAGAAGCTCGGCCGCTAAATCTGTGCCGGACTCTGTGGTGTCCTTCACGAAGAAATTGTCCACCTGCACGCCGCCCTCCAAATGGATCTCCTCCACCGGGCCGGTGGCGCGGCCGGGCTCGGGGGTGGCGGCGGCGCCGGGCAGCAGGTCGCTGTGGTAGGGCACCACGCCGTCGTCGGGCAGGAAGTATTCGATTTCCCCCGAAAGGGTGGTAGGACCCTCAGCGGGCGTGGGGGAGGGGGCGGGGGATGAGACGTCCCCGGCCGCGATGCCCGCCGCCAGCAGAAGGGCCCCGGGGCCCTCCTGCTGGGCCCACTGCTGCAGCCTGCCCGAAAGGCACCACAGGCACACGGCCGCCGAGGAGACGAGGATGATGTTTCGGAAAAATTTACGGATGGGGTGCATAGATTTCAAATACCTCCACAAAAAATTTACAAAATCCCCCTTGTGGCGGGGGCCGCGCTTTAGTATAATAAATAAAAGATGAAAAATAATTTTAGATTACTGCAAGAAAGGAGAGATCACATGTCGGTTTATTCGGAGATACGGGCGGAAGTGCGGGAACTGTCCCGCCTGTGCGTAGAGAACAGCCAGATCGACCCGGAACTGTACCAGAAGTACGACGTAAAGCGCGGCCTGCGGGACTTAAACGGCAAGGGCGTGCTCACAGGCCTTACGAACATTTCAGAGATTGAGGCCAGCAAGATCGTTGACGGCAAAAGCGTCCCCTGCGAGGGCAGGCTCTTCTACCGGGGGTATGATGTGGAGGAGCTCATCCGCAGGGAGCCCAAGGGCAACAACTTCGGCTATGAGCGCATCGCCTACCTGCTGCTTTTCGGGAGCCTGCCCAGCGAGGAGGACTTCCGCAAGTTCTGCGGCCTGCTCTCTTTCTACCGGACATTGCCCACCAGCTTTGTGCGGGACATCATCATGAAGGCCCCCAGCAGCGACATGATGAACACCCTGGCCCGCAGCGTGCTCACCTTATATTCCTATGACGAGGCCGCCGAAGATATTTCTGTGGAGAACGTGCTGCGCCAGTGCATCCAGCTCATCGCCCTGTTCCCGCTCTTGTCGGTGTACGGCTACCAGGCCTACCGGCATTATCACGACGGCCAGAGCCTTTTCATCCACCAGCCAGACCCCGGGCTCTCCACGGCGGAAAACATCCTGCGCATCCTGCGGCCGGACTGTAAGTACACGGAGCTGGAAGCAAAGGTGCTGGACATCGCCCTGATCCTCCACGCCGACCACGGCGGCGGCAACAACTCCACCTTCACCACCCACGTGGTCACGTCCTCGGGCACAGATACGTATTCGGCCATCGCGGCGGCCCTGGGGTCCTTAAAGGGCCCCAAGCACGGCGGGGCCAACATCAAGGTGGTGCAGATGTTCGAGGACATCAAGGAGCACGTGAAGGACTGGGGCGACGAGGAGGAGATCACCCATTACCTTGAGAAGCTGCTGCACAAGGAGGCCTTCGACCGCTCGGGGCTCATCTACGGCATGGGCCACGCGGTGTACTCCATGTCGGACCCCCGCGCCAAGACCATGGCCCGCTTCGTGGAGGGCCTGTCAGCGGAGAAGGGCCGCACGGAGGAATATAAGCTTTACACCAATGTAGAGCGTCTGGCGGTGCGTCTCATCACGAAAGAGCGCAAGATCTATAAGGGCGTCTCGGCAAACGTGGACTTCTATTCCGGCTTCATCTACAGTATGCTGGACCTGCCCATGGAGCTTTACACGCCCATCTTCGCCATCTCGCGCATCTCCGGCTGGAGCGCCCACCGCATCGAGGAGCTTTTGGGGGGCGGGAAGATCATCCGCCCGGCCTACATGGCCGTGCAGCCCCGCAGGGAGATAGAAGAATAAAGAGACCCCAGATGCCCCGGAAGGAATTTTCCGGGGCATTTTCCCTCTTGTAATCTCAAAAGCCTTGTGATATAATGAGATACAACAAAATGGGGTGGTATACTTCCATGACGTATTTAAGTAAAAGTACAGATTTATTATACAGCCTGTATAACGGGCGCGCACCCTTTTTACGCCCGGCCCCATGAAAGAGAGGAGCGAGGATGTGCAAAGGAAGAAAAGGGAATGCAAGAGGAAGATGTGGCTCTACGCCATCGGGCAGTTTTTGCTGGCGTTTTTTTACTACCCGGTGTTCCGCATGCGGGTGCGGGGGCGTGAGAACATCCCCCGCACAGGGCCCGTGCTGCTGTGCTCCAACCACGCGGCCAAGCGGGACCCGGTGATGCTGGGGGTGTCCCAGCGCAGGCAGGTGTTCTACATGGCAAAGGAGGAGCTTTTCCGGAGCCGCTTTTTGGGGGGGCTCCTGCGGAAGCTGGGGGCGTTCCCGGTGCTGCGGGGCAGCGGGGGCACCGACGCCCTGCAAGAGGCCTACGACCTGCTGGACGACAACGCCGTCGTGGGGGTGTTCATCGAGGGCACCCGCTCGAAGACCGGGGAGCTGGGCCGGCCCAAGACCGGCGCGGCTTTGCTCGCTTACCGCACCAAGGCCCCGGTGGTGCCCGTGTGCATCACCGCCGAGGACGGCAGGCCCCCCCGGATGTTCAAGCGCACCACCGTGCGCTTTGGCAGGCCCATCCCCTTTGAAGAGCTGGATATGCCCGACGACTCCAGCATGCAGCTGCGCCGGGCCAGCCGGAAGATCATGGCGGAGATCGCCAAGCTCCGGGAGGAGTCCCTGAAGGAATACGGCGTGGAAAGCCCCGGAGAGGGGGAAAACTGACGTGCAGGTAGAGGTGGCAAAGTCGGCGGGCTTCTGCTTCGGGGTGGACCGGGCCGTGGGCACGGTCTGCCGGCTGCTGGAGGAGGGGAAGAAGGCCGCTACCTTAGGGCCCATCGCCCACAATCCGGTGCTTACAGAGGACCTGCGGGCCCGGGGGGTCGTCGTCGTAAACGCCCCGGGGGAGACCCCGGAGGGGTACGTGCTCATTATCCGCTCTCACGGGGTGCCCCTGGAAACGGAGGAGGAGATTAAGCGGCGGGGCATCCCCTATGTGGACGCCACCTGCCCTTCTGTAAAAAAAATACACGAGCTTGCCGCCGAAGCCGGGCGGCAGGGGAGGCTCTTTATCCTGTTCGGCGACAAAGACCACCCAGAGGTACGGGGGGCCGTGAGCCACTGCACAGGGGAGTTTCTGGTGTGCAAGGGGAGCGGGGAGCTTTCCGCGCTCTTAAAAAGCCGGCCGGATTTGTCAAAAGTGCCCATAGCGGCGGCCGCCCAGACCACCTTTCATACTGGAGACTGGCAAAATTGTTTGGGAATCCTGAAAAAAGTATGTACAAACGCCGTATTTTTTGCTACAATATGTAATGCAACTGCGAAACGGCAAAAAGAGGCAAAAACCCTGGCCCAAAAATGCCACCGTATGGTGGTCATTGGGGGCCGTGACAGCTCGAATACGGCAAAACTCCGCGATATTTGCGCTGAATATTGCGAGACGTACCTCGTTGAAAGGGCGGACGAGCTGCCCGCTTTTCCGGCCGGAGTGCGCATTGGCATCACTGCGGGGGCATCGACCCCGGCAAGCATAATAAAGGAGGTACTGGTTACCATGGCAGAAGTAAACAACAACGAGCAGAATTTTGAGGAAATGCTGGAGGAATCCCTCAAAAGCTTAAATACAGACGAGAAGGTCCACGGCGTGGTCGTGGGCATCTCGCCCACAGAGGTCTTCGTGGATGTGGGCCGCAAGCAGGCCGGGTTCATCCCCGCAAACGAGCTCTCCAACGACCCCGGCGTGAAGCCCGAGGACGTGGTGAAGGTGGGCGACGAGATGGACCTGCTCATCATGAAGACAAACGACCAGGAAGGCACCATCATGCTCTCCAAGCGCCGGGTGGACGCCATGAAGGGCTGGGACGAGATTCAAGAGGCCCAGGAGAGCGGCGAGATCTTGGAGGGCAAGGTCATCGAGGTGGTAAAGGGCGGCGTGATCGTCTTAAAGGGCGCCATGCGCGTGTTCGTGCCCGCCTCTCAGGCCACGGCCAGCCGGGGCGAGGACTTAAACGCTCTCCTCAACACCGACGTGCGCTTCCGCATCATCGAAGTGAACCGCCAGCGCCGCCGGGCGGTGGGCTCCATCCGCAGCGTGCTGCGGGAGGAGCGCAAGGCCGCCCAGGAGAAGTTCTGGGAGACCATCGAGGAGGGCCAGACCTTTACCGGCACCGTCAAGTCCCTTACAAACTTCGGCGCTTTTGTGGACCTGGGCGGCGTGGACGGCATGATCCATATTTCCGAGCTCTCCTGGAACCGGGTGAAGCACCCCAGCGAGGTGGTCAAGGAGGGCGACACCGTAGATGTGTACGTAAAGAGCCTGGACCGGGAAAACGGCAAGATCTCCCTGGGCTACAAGCGCCCCGAGGACAACCCCTGGGTGAAGCTGGAGCGCGAGTACCCCGTGGGCACCGTCGTTGACGCAAAGGTAGTGGGCATGACCGCCTTCGGCGCCTTCGCCAACGTCATCCCCGGCATCGACGGCTTGATCCATATTTCCCAGATCGCCGACCACCGCATCGAGAAGCCCCAGGACGTGCTGAAGGTGGGCGACCAGGTGCGGGTGAAGATCACCGAGATCGACTTTGACAAGCACCGGGTGTCCCTTTCCATCCGGGCGCTGCTGGAGGAGGAGCAGGCGGCCGCCGACGAGGCCGCGGCCCAGGCCCCCGCAGATGAGATCGTCTACTCTACCGAGGTGCCTGAGGACGAGCCCCAGGAGGCGGAGGGCACCGAGGAATAAGACCCAAAATTTAGCGCGCCAAAACAGGGTAGTCCTAGCTGCTGCCCTGTTTTCTGCGTGAAAGTAAGAGAAGAAAATTGGAGGAAAGACCCATGAAGCGTGTAAAGAAGCCTGTATTTTTTGTGGTGCTGGTTGTCATTCTCGCCCTGGTGTTCACGTCCCTTTTCGGCGTGTACGGGCAGAACGGCGACTTCAAGACCACCATCCTCAAGGGGGCGGGGGATATCCGCTGGGGCATCGACATCCGCGGCGGCGTAGAGGCAACCTTCAGCCCCGCCGGCGGCGTGGAGGCCACTGACAGC
>CANRZD010000098.1 GCA_947644325.1 uncultured Clostridia bacterium | reverse complement strand
CGAAGACGATCTGGAAGATCAGGGCCACGATGAAGTAGGGGATGGGGTAGATACAAATGGCGATGCCCTCTAAGATCTTGGAAGAACGGGCATTCTTGCGGAAGCCGGCCAAGAGGCCAATGGCGTTGCCGAAGATCCACGCTACGAAGGTGCCGGCTAAAGACAGCACCAGGGTATAGGGCAGGTTACGGCCGATGATGTCGTTCACAGGGGTGGGGAAGCTCCCCAGGGAGGGGCCGAAGTCAAAGTGCAGGAGGCCTCTCCACAGGAAAGCGCCGTACTGCTGGAGCAGGGAGCCCTCCAGGCCGAACTGGACGCGCAGGGAACTGCGCAGGGCTTCCATTTCGGCGGGGTCCATAGAACCCGAGCGGGCCTGGATCTGTCCGATCATATTCTCCACAGGGTCAGAGGGGAACATACGGGGTACGAAGAATATGAAAGTGACGCCGATCAAGATCGTGATAGCCCACGCAAATAGTCTCGATAGTAAAAATTGACGGAATTTCAACAGCTACACTTCCTTACCTCACAAAAGTTGCCGGGCATAGTGAAATGAAATTGGCAAAAAAGAATGAAAGAATAAGGAAGAGGCGGGAACCAATAGGAACAGTTCGCCGCCTCCATCCTAAATTTTCAAACGTTCTTTAGAAATTTAGCAGCAGCTTATTGCTTTTTTGAAGCGAATCAGCGTCTAAATTTTACGCAACGGGCTTGATGTAGGGCAGATAGTACTTGAATACGCTCCACCACCACCAGGGACCGTTGTAAGCATTCTCAGAGTTGGGGTACCCGGTCCAATAAGTATCGTTGGTGGGGCACAGCTTGACGCCGGAGTGGAAGGGGATGAAGATCATTTCTTCAGTCATGAGCTTGATGAGCTTCACGTTGTCTTCCTTACACTTGGGATCGTCCGGGGACAGCTGAGCGATCTCGTGGATGAGGTCGGTAGCTTCCTGGTTGTTCCAGCGGGTGCCCTGGCCAGAGCCGGTCTCGCCCATGGGAACGATCAGATCAGCATCCCAGCCGGAGAACTGGCTGTAGATATCCTCGGTGATACCGCCGGTGGGCCAGTAAGAGCCCATGTAGTACTCGCCGGTGCTACCGTTGGTGTTCCAGCTGGAGCCGGATACGCCGATCAGGGTGATGTCCAGGCCGAAGTCGAGCCACTGGTTGTAAGCAGCCTCGGCGCCGCGCTTCTGCTGGGCCTCGTTGTCGTCGTTCAGGAAGGTCAGCTCGATCTTGAAGGGCTCGCCGTTGAAGTACCACTTGCCGTCGTCCTTCTTCTCCAGGCCGGCCTTCACGAGCAGCTTCTCAGCAGCCTCGGGGTCATGCTTCCACCAACCTACGCCGAACAGGTCGCGGATGGTCTCGGGATCGTCGGAGAACTCGTGGCCCTGCTCCTTCATAGTCTTGGCAATGCGGTTGGGCATGTCAGGATCGAAGGGGCAGTAATCGGTGGTGCCGTCGCCCAGGTCAAGGCGGAGCTCGTCGGTAGCCCACTTGGCCAGATCGTCATAGTAGTAGTCATGCATGGCCAGGGTGCCGGTCAGCACAGAGAAAGCGGACATACGGCCCATGCCCTGGAACACGTTCTGGGTGATCTTCTCGAAGTCAAGAGCCAGTGCCATGGCCCAGCGGAAGTCCTTGTTGTCATAGGGAGCGCCCTTGCCCATGGAGAAAGCGATGCCCTTGGAGCAGGGGTCGTCAGAAGTGGCATAGGGCCAGTCGGGATACCAGCCATGGATCTTGTCGTTCTGAGCGACCATAGCTTCCATCATTTCGGGGGTGCACTCGTTCATGATGTCAACTTCGTTGTTGACCATCATCATCTGCTTGGTGTTGGCATCGCCCAGCACCTTGAACAGTACGTACTTGGCCTGAGGCATGCCCTCTTCGCCCAGGGTCTGGCCAACGTCGGTGGCCTCCCAGTCTTCGCGGCGCTCGTACAGAACCCAGTTGCCCAGGTCGTCATAATCCTTCACAGTGTAAGGAGTGCAGGTGACGGGATAGATATCCTGGAAGGTGCTGGGGTCTTCCTGCTGGCTGTAAATGTGCTCGGGAACGATGCGCAGGTCGCTGCCATAGATGGTGACGCCGAACTTCAGGGCCAGGCGGGGGAAGGGATCGTTGGTGACAACCTTAACGGTGGTGTCGTCGACCGCCTCGGCGGACTTGAAGATCTGGTTGAAGTAAGCGGAAGCGGAGAAGCCGGGGTTGTCTTTTACCATGTTGATGGTGTAGGCAACGTCCTCAGCGGTGAAGTCTTCGCCGTCAGACCACTTGATGCCTGTCTTCACGTGGAAGGTGTGCTCGGTGAAGTCGGCGTTGGACTCGGGGAAGTCGGCCGCCAGGTCGCAGAACTGCTCACCGGTGATGGTGTTCATCTCCCACAGGCTGGCTTTGATCAGCTGATGGATGCCGAAGCCGGTGGAGGTGCCCTGCATCAGGGTGTTGGTCTGGCCGGGGGTCTGTGCAGTAGACTGCACTTCCACGATCAGGGTCTCGTTACGGGGGGTGCCCACGTCGGTCGTTTCACCGGACGCGGCGGGCTTGTCGTCAGCAGGCTTGCTCTCGTCGGCAGGTTTGCTCTCGGGAGTGGAAGCGGTGCTCTGTGTGTCGCCACCCTGTGCGGGTGTGCTGGCGCTGCTTGTGTCCCCGCCGCCGCATGCGCTGAGCATGCAGGTGAGGATCATTGCCAGTGCCAGCAGAGCGGCTACTGTCCTTTTTTTCATTTTGGTAATGCCTCCTTCTGAAATTGCGGCTGCAAAAGGTCTGACAGTTCTGGCCCGCCTGCAAAGCGCCTTGTGAAACGCCGCGTGATCGGCCTTGGGGATATTTCTATGTAAATAGAAATACACAAAAGGGGATATCCCCTTTCCGGCCGCGCGCCTGCTATCTCCATAGCCCCGCGCCAGGTCCTTTCCGATGTCCTCCCTTTCGGCATCCGCCTCACGGTCTGCCTGTTCCGGCAGTTGGATGATTGGGCCGCTGCCCAGGGCCGGCACAGGCCCCAAGCGGCATGTATGGCGCCCCTTCGCCCGCCAGGGGCGAAATCCGTCATACTTCACCAAAAACAGCTAAAGCCCAAGCTGCTTTTTGTGCCAACATTATATCACGCCCGCAAAGCCCTTGTCAACATCTGTTCATCTTTTTTTCACATTGCCTTCACCGGGGAAAAGCCAGATAAAATAGAGAATTTCCTCCCCGGGAAAAGCATGGAAATGGCTCTAGGATGCGGGTTATGAAAGATACAGAAAAATAATAATCTATTCTTTCTGCCTTTTCTCGCTTCCTAATTGTTACAAAACTGTTATCTTACCCGCCGGCCCCTTCTGGGCAGATTCCACAATGAAAAGCCACGTGTCTTTCCAATAGAGACAGTTCCCCCGGGGCCCTTGCATTCTCCCCCAAAAAGTTGTACAATATCTCATACATCAACCACATGGAAAAGGAGACGCAGCACATGATACGGCACATCGTTTTATTTAAGTTCAAGGAGACCGCCCAGGGCAAAAGCAAACAGGAGAACCTGGAGGAGGCCCGGGCCCGCATGCTGGCTTTGGGCGATGAGATACCGGAGCTTCATACCTTCGCCGTGTACCTGGGGGACAAGGCCCAGGCCGCCGGCAACTACGACTATATATTGGTATCCGACTTCGACACCCTGGAGCAGCTGGAGGCCTACCAGAAGCACCCGGCCCACGTGGCCTTCGGGCAGTTTGTGAAAGAGCTGCGGGAACCCGACGGCCGGGCCTGCATCGACTACCGGCTGTGAAGGAATACCGCCTGGACGCGGGGCTGTGGAACCAGGTCTTCGCCGTGCCCTGCGCCGTAGTGGACCGCCACCTGAAGCTGGCGGGCAAAGAGCAGCTGCAGGTGCTCTTGTGGGCCCTGCGCCACGCCGGGGAGGGCTTCACCCCCGGGGGGCTCTCCCAGGCCCTGGGGCTCTCAGAGGAAATGGCCGAGGAGGCCCTGGAGTACTGGACCGCCCAGGGCCTTCTCATGGAAAACGCCGGGGAACTCTCCCCTGCCCCTCAACCGGAGGGCCTGGCCCCGGCCGCGTCCGCTCAGCCCGCCCCGGTGCCCCTGCCCCCCAAAAAGCGCATGGTAAAGCCCGACACCCTGCAGCTGGCGGCCCGCATGGAGGAATCGGAGGGGGTGCGCTTTCTCATGCAGCAGGCCGAGAGCATCCTGGGCCGCACCCTCTCCCCGGCCATGACCACCCTGCTGCTGACCATCACCGACGACTACGGCCTGCCCCCCGAGGTGACAGTGATGCTTCTCCAGTACGCCCAGGAAGTGGGCAAGACCGGCACCGCCTACATCGACTCTGTGGCCAGGGACTGGGCGGAGGGGCAGGTCTTCACCCTGGAGGCCGCGGAGCGGAAGCTCACGGACCTGAGCGAGCGGCGCCTTGCCTGGAACAAGGTCTCGGCCGCGGCGGGCCTTCCCAAGCGCTCCCCCACGAAAAAGGAGGAGGAGGCCGCCTTCAAGTGGGTGAAGGAGTGGGGCTTTTCCCCTGACATGCTCACCGCCGCCTACGAGCGCTGCGCTGACAACACGGGCAAGTTCAGCGCCGCCTACATAGGCCGCGTGCTGGAAAGCTGGCACGCCGCCGGGGTCCGCACGCTGGAAGACCTTGCGGCCTACGAGGGAAAAAAGAAGGCTCCGCCCGAAGCCCGGGGCAAGCCCGCCCCTGCCGAAAAGAGCTACGACATCGACGAGCTGGAGCGCCTGAGCTTCTTCAGCCTGCCGGAGGACCTGTAAGGAGGGCCTATGGGATACGGTAAGAAAATCTATGAGGAGGCCCGCGCCCGGCTGGAGCAGTCCCGCCGGGAGGCGGAGGACAGGGCCCGGCTTGCGGCCGAGGCCTTTTACCAGAAATGCCCCGAGGCCCGGGAAATCAAGGACCAGATGGGCGCAAACGCCGCCAGGGCCGCCCGGGCGGTGGTCAGCGGGGGCGACGTGCGGGCCGGGCTCATGAAGCTGAGAGACCGGGGGATGGCCCTGCAGGCCCAGTACGAGGAGCTGTTAAAGCAACAGGGCCTTACGCCACAGGACATAAAGCCCCGCTACGCCTGCCCCCTCTGCGGGGACACCGGCTTTACAGACGGCCGCATGTGCCAGTGCCTGAAGCGCCTGCAGCGGAACCTGGCCTACGAGGCCCTGAACATGAACGCCCCCCTGGGGAAAAGCACCTTCGAGGGCTTCTCCCTGGACTACTATAAGGACGACCCCCGGGCCCTGCGTCAGATGGAGGGGGTTCTGAGCGCCTGCAGGCAGTACGCCCAGCGCTTCCGGCCCGACTCCCCCAGCCTGCTGTTCAAGGGGGCCACGGGCCTGGGCAAGACCCATCTGTCTTTGGCTATCGCGGGGCAGGTGATAGAAAAGGGGTATGGGGTGCTCTACGGCTCGGCCCAGACCTTTGCCGTGGCCCTGGAGCGGGAGCGCTTCGACCGCCCGGACCCGGAGGCCCCCACGGACGCCAACTCCCAGCTGCTTTCCTGCGACCTGCTGATCTTGGACGACCTGGGCACAGAGTTCCCCTCTCAGTACGTGAACGCCGCCCTCTACCACGTGGTGAACTCCCGGCTGCTGTCGGAGAAGCCCACCATCATCAGCACGAACCTTTCCATGAAGGAGCTGGAGAGCCGCTACTCAGAGCGCTTCGCCTCCCGCATCGCGGGCTTCTACGGCATGGTGGAGTTTCTGGGCCGGGACATCCGCATTCAGCGCCGGACAGCACGGTAGGCAAAAAGAAGGGCCTGCTTTCGGGGCAGCTCCCATAAAGAAGCCAACGCCCGCTGGAAAGAAGTTGCTTTTCAGCGGGTGTTGTTTTATAATGAACTCATCGACAAATCGGGATTTGAAGAAACATTTCAGAAGGGAGAAATTCATTATGGCAATCAACGGTATTTCTAATCCTTACAGGGATGCTGTCTCACAGGCAGGACAAATTCGCCCCATACAGACGGGTCGTTTTGCCGTTTCTGAAGAAAAGGGAAAACAGGTCAGCGGTCAAACCGAGGACAAAGTAGAGTTTTCCAGTGAGGGACGACAGGCTGCCGCCGAGATGCCGGACTTTGAACAGGGTTTGGAAAAGCTGGATTTGAGCCATATGACAAAAGACGAATTTATGTCCAAGGTCCGGACGCAGTTGGGGGAACAAGATTTGGAGGTCAACTGGAATGCCACTGTGGACCC
>CANRZD010000097.1 GCA_947644325.1 uncultured Clostridia bacterium | reverse complement strand
ATGCTGGCCCAGGCCAACGCAGTGCCCCAGGGCGTGCTGCAGCTGCTCGGCTAATCGAGAAAGTTGTTCTGACAAATCAAATGCACACAGGGGGCGGGCTTCGGCCCGCCCTTTCTGCATGAAGGAGGCGGCCCTATGGCCCATGAAACGGCGGGCGTGCTGGTAGACAAAGACCTGCGGCCCGCGTATTACGATGATTTTCACTGCCTGGCGGCTGGCTGCAAATTGAGCTGCTGCAAAGGCTGGTCCATCACCTTTGACAAAAAAGATTATTTATCCCTCAAGCGCCAGCAGGGCTCGCCCCAGCTCAACGAAAACCTGGGCGGGGCCCTCCGGCGCATCCGGCACGGGCAGAACCCCTCCGGGCATTACGGCGAGTTCGTCATGGACAGCGGCGCGTGCCCCCTTTTGGGGGAAGACAGCCTGTGCACCCTGCAGGTGGAAAAGGGCCATGAGGCCCTGCCCTACGTATGCCGCAGCTACTCCCGGGCCGAGCAGTACATGCTGTCCGGCTACCTGGAGCGCTCCCTTTCCCCCAGCTGCGAAGGGGTGCTGAAATTGCTGTGGGAGCTGCCCGAGGGCGTCGATTTCCGCTCTGACCCTTTGCCCAAGACAGCCCACAAACGGGCCCACCCCACCAAAGAGATCCCCCTGCCCCTGTGGTTCCCGGTGGTTCGGGAGTGGTGCGTGGACCGCCTGCAGGACAGGCGCTTCCCGCTGCCCCAGCGCATTCTGCTCATGGGCCTGGGGCTCAAGGAGCTGGCCGACGGCGAAACAGACATCGAAAGATGGATGGAGCGGGCGGCCCTGCTGCCGGAAAGCGTGGGGACAGACCTTTCCCTGCCCGACGGCCCCAAGGAGCGGGCCATGGTGCTCACCGGCTGCCTGCGCACCCTCTTGTCCCTGCAAAGCATGGACGGGGAGATGACCCGGGCCAGGCAGGACATCCTGAAGGCCCTGGCGCCGAAGATACAGCTGGAGGAGCAGAAAATGAATGTGCCCCTGGAGGCCTACGCCCCTCTGCGCGGGCGGTATGAGGAGCTTTACGCGGACAGGGAGTATTTCATGGAAAACCTGCTGGTGACGGTGTTTTTCCATCTGCGCATGCCTGTTATGGAGGACGCGGAGACCCTGTGGAAAAGCTACGTGAATTTCTGCAACCTCTACGCCTTCTACCGCTTCATGGCGGTCATGAGCTGCCGGGAGGGCGGCGGCACCCAAGCGGAGCTTTTCCGGCTGATTGCCCTGGCAAGCCGGGCCCTGCTGCACAACACCACCCGGCAGAGCCAGCTGCGGGACGAGTTCTTCCAGAACGACAGCGCTACCCTGGCGCATATGGCGATCTTGCTGGGGGCTTGAGAACCAATGGGGAAACAGGAAAGGGCAGCGCCTGCGCGCTGCCCTTTCTCACTGTTCCATAACGATCTCGGTGCCCTGGGGCCCGCTGACGGACACCGTGAACCCGGCGGTCTCGAAGTCTGCCTGCAGCCGGGCTTCTGCGCCCTGGGCCCTCCAGCGGGCCTCGAAGGCGCTGCCCCGGGCGGACACGGACACCTGTGCGTCCCACTGGAAGGCCGGGCACTGGGCCCGCAGGCGCAGAAGGCGCAGCTGGGCCTGCACCGCGTCGTTCTCCAGGGCCGCCTCTATATCTTCTGCGGAAAGGTTCGTGCGGTTTATCTCCTTGTGGCCGCCGGCCCCGGCCCGGGCCATGGCCTCGTAGTCGTTTTTACCCATGAACAAATCCAGGTACCACACCTGGGGCTTGCCGGGCATGAAAAGCTGCACCGCCCGGGAAAGCAGCATCCGCCGGTCGTCCTCGCCCAGGGCGCTGTAGTAGGTGGCGTTCACCTGGTAATAGACGTTTTTGGCCCCGTGCAGGTCCTTGACGAAGCCGCCCCGCTTTACCAGGGTGTCGATGAGCCCCTGGATGCGTTCCTCCGGCAGCAGGCCCTGCAGGTCCAACAGGGGGATGCCGTCGTGGCAGCCTAACATATTCACGGTGCGCATGCCGCTTTCTATGACTTCCCGGGCCCACCGGGCCAGGTCCTCCCCGCTCCCCTGCTGGAAGGCGTCCAGCAGGAGCCCGGGCAGGAAGAAGTCGTAGACCATATACCCCTTCTGGGCGATGGTGCGGTAGGTGCCTTCTTTGTAGCTTGCGTGTATCTCCGGCAGAAGGGACACACCGTAGGGCCGCGCCATGTCCGTGAGCTCCTGCAGGAAGTCCCAGGTGCCCGGCTCGTTTAAGAAGTTTTTGGCCCCCACCTCCTTGGGGGCGTAGGCGAAGGCGTCCAGCCGCACGATGCGGGCCCCGTACCCGGAGAGCTTTTCAAGCGTCTCCCTGTAAAAATCCTTCACCAGGGGCGAGCGGATGTTCAAATCCATCTGCCCCAGGTAATGGGCCCTCCCCGCCTCGTCCTTGTCCACCTGCTGATAGAAGGTGTTCCAGTAGGGCTTTTTCGTCCCGTCGGCAAACTCCACCACCAGCACCGGCAGGCCCGGCTTGCGGAAGAACATCTTTTTAAGGTACTCCTCCCGGGGGCGCAGCACGCCTTCTTCGTCTATTTCCCCGCAGCCGGCCCAGAACTGGTTCCAGTCGATAAAGAAATCTTTATAGGGGGAAGCTTCCCCCTTTTCCAGCAGGTCCTTAAACTGGGGGGACTGGACCGACAGGTGGTTTAAGATGAAGTCCAGCTTCAGGTCGATGCCCAGGCCCTCCAGGGCCTTCAGGTCCTCCCGGGTGCACAGGGTCTCCTCCAGGCCGTAGTCCACAATGGAAAAGCCCCGGTCCAAGTCAGAGTGAAAGAGGCTGGGCAGCACGTAGAAGGAGGAAAAAGTCCCCCGCACCTCCGGCTTTTTGAGGAACTCCACAGCCTGCCCCAGGGCGCCGCCCAGGCTGTCCGGGTAGGCGTTGAGCATGGGGCCCATATTACACATGGCCATGTCCGTCACCTCCCCGCTTCCATGCGGGCTTTGCATTCTTCGAAAGTGAGCAGCTCCGCGCTCTTTGACACGATGACCTTCGCCGCCCCGGCCCGGGCCTCCAGCTTCTCCTGCTCCAGCTCCAGCACCATGGTGATGAAGGGCGTGTCGGCGTTTGCGTCCCGGCCCCGGGCCAGCCGGTAGGCCCGGGTCTCCTCCGGGGTGTTGTAGAGGAGCACCGGCACGTCCACCCCTGCAAACAGGCCGCTGTTGCCGTGGGTCCACTCCAGCACCAGCACAGACACAGCGGAAAAGTCCTTCTCCTCGTACCAGATGTCCGTGTCCCCCCGGCCCATGCGTTTGAGCCATAGCTTCTCTTTCCCCGCCTTAAACTGGGCCAGCACCTTTTCCAGCTCCTCGTACTCCTGCTCCAGCGCCGTGCCCAGGTAGCCGCTGAGGGCTTTCCGGCCCGCCTCTTGGTAGGCTTTCAGCCAGGGGCGCACTTCCGCCTCCCGGGGGTCCGGGTCCAGGCCAGACTTCTGCAGGGCACAGAGCTCTTCCGCGGCCTGCGGGGTGTAGCACCCGGCCTCCAGCATTCCCCGGATGCCCCCCAGGCGGAAGATGCGCATACGCTCGCCGTCGTTCTGCTCGGGGATGCGCCGGGGGTAGTTGTCCCCGGAGAGGGTGTAGGCCCCCACCCCCAGCTGGTTCAGGTAATAGGTGAGGAGCGCGGCCACGCAGGTCTTGCCGGCCCCGCTGCCCCCGCTGACGGACACCACCGCCTTACCGTCCTCCAGGGCCTCCCCCAACAGGGGCAGCAGCGCCCGGAAGGCCGTCTGGGCCTTTTCTATAGACTGGGGCCCGATCCACACGCCGTCCCCGGGCATGTCCCCCTGGGGGATGTTTTCGGGCACCTCCGGCGGCTGCCAGCCGGCCTGTGCCTTTTTGATTATTTCCCTTGCTTCTTTTGTCATAGGGCACCTCCCTGTTTTTTTCTATTATACCTTGTTCCTTTTATAGATTCAAGCGCCAATGCGGGAAAGGGCTCCAGACCCTCTAGACAGAGGCCGGGCCTTATGCTATAATATTTATAACAACAAAATTTGCGGAGGGGATGTCTATGAAATTCCTTTCAAACAAAAAGCTTGCCACGCGCATCGGCATCATGACCACCGTGCTGATCTTAGCCGGGATGCTGCTTTTGTGGCTCATTGTTTCCGCCAACGCATCCGCTACGGTGCAGGCCAATATCACCAACCAGCTCACCGACGCGGTGGAGTCCCGGGCGGCCATTATCAACAGCTACGTGGCCTCGGCGGAGGAGTACGTGCGGGCCTTCGCCCTGGGCAGCCAGGTGCCGGCGCTTTTGAAGGACCCGGAAAACCCGGAGCTTCTGGAAAGCTCGCAGAAATACACGGAGGACTTCGCCTCGGTAAAGGGCGTTTTCGAGGGGCTCTACATTGCCACCCCGGCCACCCACGTGCTCACCCACACCTCCCAGGGGGCCATCGGCATGACCACCCGGTCCGGGGACTCCCTGGAGGAATTCCAGAACACCATTCTCCGCACCCAGGAGCTTACGAACCTGGGCATCATGAAGTCCCCGGGCACCGGCAGCATGATCCTTTCCATGTACTGCCCGGTCTTTGAGGAAGGGGAGTGCCTGGGCTACGTAGGGGCCGGGGTGTACGCCAGCCACCTGATGGACGCCCTTCTGAACTTAGACATACAGGGCCTGCCGGACAGCGAATACGCCTTTTTGAACGTGGAGTCCGGGGTGTACCTGTACCACCAGGACGAGTCCCTTTTGAACACGGAGACCACGGACCCGGGCTACCAGGAGATCCTGCGGCGGATACGGCAGGAGGGGAGCACCCAGGCGGGCACCTACTCTTACCGGGACGAAAACGGCCAGGAGCAGCTGGTGGTCTATAAGTACTTAAAAGACCGGGGCTGGGCCTTCCTGGTGCGGGAAAGCGCCGCCAAGGTCTTCCACGCGGTGACCCAGGTGCGCATTCTGGTGGGGGTGCTGTGCGCTTTGGTGGCGGCGGCTATCCTCCTCTTTACCCTGTTGGTGCTGCGCCGGGAGGGCCGGGAGCTCATGGCGGTGGAGGGCGCCATCCGGCGCCTGGGGGATTTGAACCTTTCCGCCGATGAAAACCTGGAGGGCTTCTACAGCCGGGAGGACGAAATAGGCAAGATCGCCCGGACCACCCACCAGGTGTGCGGGTGCCTGCGGGAGACCATCGACGACGCCGGGCGCATACTGGGGGAAATGGCCCAGGGCCGCCTGAGCGTAGACGTGGAGAAGAACGAGAACCTTTACATAGGGGATTTCCGGGCCCTGTGGGAGAGCCTGCGCTCCATCCGCTCCAATCTGGCCCGGGTCATCCGGGATATCTCCCAGGTGGCGGGGCAGGTGGACACCAGCGCGGACCAGGTGTCCGGCGGGGCCCAGGCCCTGTCCCAGGGGGCCGCGGAGCAGGCGGCTTCCATTGACGCCCTGGTGGAAAACGTGGCGGCCATTACCGCCCAGATACAGACCAGCAGCCTGCGCTGCGCCAGCGCCAGCCAGCAGGTGGACAAGGCCAACAGTTGCGCCCAGGAGGCCGACGCCAAAATGGGCCAGCTGATGGAGGCCACCCGGAACATAGAGGCTTCCTCCGCCCGCATCGTGACTATCATCAAGACCATAGAGGACATCGCCTTCCAGACGAACATCCTGGCTCTCAACGCCTCTGTGGAGGCGGCCCGGGCGGGCTCTGCGGGCAAAGGCTTCTCTGTGGTGGCCGAGGAGGTGCGCAGCCTTGCCTCCCGTTCCTCAGAAGCCGCCCAGAACACCACGGGCCTTGTGTCCCAGTCCATACAGGATGTGAAGAACGGCACCGCCTCTACGGATTCGGCGGTCTCCGCCATGCAGGTCATTTCCGACTGCGTCCAGTCCATCAAGGGGCTCATGGATGAGATCGCCTCGGCCAGTGTGCAGCAGTCGGAGATGATAGACCTGGTGGAAAACGGCATCAAGGATATCTCCCAGGTGGTGCAGGCAAACGCCTCCGCCGCCCAGGAAAGCGCCGCCGTGTCAAAGGAACTGTCCGGCCAGGCCCGCACCCTGAACCAGCTCATCAGCCGGTTCCACATTTGAACGAAGCAGCAAAACACAACAGAAAGAGGACGGGCCGAAACCCGTCCTCCCTTTTTGTGCTATTTGATTTGTCAGAACAACTTGCTCTCCGATTAGCCGAGCAGCTGCAGCACGCCCTGGGGTACTGCATTGGCCTGGGCCAGCATGGCCTGGGCGCTCTGGATGAGGATGTTGTTCTTCGTAT
>CANRZD010000096.1 GCA_947644325.1 uncultured Clostridia bacterium | reverse complement strand
CCGGAAAGCCAAAACGCCAAATTTTCATCTACGTTTTTGACTTTTCAAATCCAGGTTTCCGGACATCAAAAAACCCCGGAATTCCGGGGTTTTTTGAGCGAATATCTTTTTTATATCTACAGGATGGTCGAGGTGACAGGATTTGAACCTGCGACTTCTACGTCCCGAACGTAGCGCTCTACCAAACTGAGCCACACCTCGAAAAAGAAAGCCCCGGATATAAACCCGGGGCTTGGCAGCGGTACCAGGATTTGAACCCAGACAAACAGAGTCAGAGTCTGCTGTGCTACCATTACACAATACCGCTATTTGTCACCTTCACAGGAACATTCTTATTATACCAAAAATTCCGGGAAAGTCAAGGGGGGCGTCCCCTTTTTTTGAAAAAAATTTGCCCCGCCGGGTACGCCCCGGCAGGGCTCATTTTTATGCGTTATTTCTGGGGCTCTACCAGGTGGCAGGCCACATAGTGCCCGGGCACGACCTCCGTGAGCTGGGGCTTCGACTCCCTGCACTTGTCGCAGGCCCGGGGGCAGCGCCCGGCAAAGTTGCAGCCCGGGGGGGTGTTGATGGGGCTGGGCACGTCGCCGGAGATGATGATGCGCTTCTTCTGGGCCTCGGCGCTGGGGTCCGGGATGGGCACCGCGGACAGGAGCGCCTGGGAGTAGGGGTGCAGGGTGTTGTGGTAAAGCTCGTCAGAGCTTGCCAGCTCCACCACGTTGCCCAGGTACATGACGGCGATGCGGTCGCTGATATACTTTACGATGTTCAGGTCATGGGCGATGAACAGGTACGTCAGGCCCAGCTTTTCCTGCAGGTCGTGCAGCAGGTTGATGACCTGGGACTGGATGGACACGTCCAAGGCGGAAATGGGCTCGTCGCAGACGATGAACTCAGGCTCGATAGCCAGGGCCCGGGCGATGCCGATGCGCTGGCGCTGGCCGCCGGAGAACTCGTGGGGGAAGCGGTTTGCGTGCTCCCTGTTGAGGCCCACCATTTCCAAGAGCTCATAGACCCGCTCCTTGCGGCGCTTCTCGTCGTACATCTTGTGTATCTCCATGCCCTCCTGGATAATGGAGGAAACGGTCATGCGGGGGTCCAGAGAGGCGTAGGGGTCCTGGAAAATGATCTGGGCCTTCTTGGCGTAGGTAAAGCGGGCCGTCTTCTTGGAAAGGTCCAGCGGCCCGCCCTTATAGCTGAGCTCGCCGGCGGTGGGGCTGTAGATGCCCATGGCCACCCGGCCCAGGGTGGACTTGCCGCAGCCGGACTCGCCCACAAGGCCCATGGTCTCGCCCTTGTGGATGTCAAAGGTCACGTGGTCCACGGCCTTCAGGGTGCCGCCGGAGACCTTAAAATACTTGCAGATATCATTAAGGGAAAGAAGCACTTCCTTATTCATCTCAGACATCCTTTTCACCTCTTTCCTGAGCGCTGGGGCAGTCGGGGTGCAGCAGCCAGCAGGAGGCCGTGTGGCCGTCGCCTATGGTGAACTGAGGGGGCTGCTCCTCCTTGCAGATGTGCATGCACTGGGTGCACCGGGCCGCAAAGCCGCAGCCCTTGGGCGGGTCCAGCAGGTCCGGGGGCGAGCCCGCAATGGACACCAGCCGGTCCTTCTTGTCCGCGTCCACCGAGGGCAGGCTCTTTAAGAGCGCCTGGGTGTAGGGGTGGGCGTTCCGGTAGAAAATATCCTCGCAGGAGCCGGTCTCCACGATCTTGCCGGCGTACATGACTGCCACCCGGTCGGCCATGCTGGCCACCACGCCCAGGTCGTGGGTGATGAGGATGATGGCCGTGTTGATCTGGTCTTTTATCTCTGCCAGCAGGTCCATGATTTGGGCCTGGATGGTCACATCCAGGGCCGTGGTGGGCTCATCGGCGATGAGCACCTTGGGGTTGCAGGAAAGGGCCATGGCGATCATGGCCCGCTGCCGCATGCCGCCGGAAAACTCGTGGGGGTACTGCTGGGCCCGCTCCTCGGGGTTGGGGATGTTCACCTGGGTCAGGCACTTGATGGCCTCGGCCTTGGCGTCGGCCCGGTTCATGTGGCTGTGGTGCACAATGGCCTCCACAATCTGCTTGCCCACCTTTTTCGTGGGGTTCAGGCAGGTCATGGGGTCCTGGAAGATCATAGAGACCTCCTTGCCCCTTAATTCCTGCATCTGCTTCTCCGTGGCGTTTACGATGTCCACGTCCCCCAATGTCACCTCCCCCGCAGGGATGCGGGCGGGGGGCATGGGGTTTAGTTTCATGATGGTCTGGGCGGTGACGCTTTTGCCGCAGCCGGACTCGCCCACAATGGCCAGGACCTCGCCCTGGTGCAAATCAAAGGTGACCCCGCGCACTGCCTGCACTTCCCCGGCATAGGTGTCGAAGGACACGTGCAGGTCCTTTACGCTGAGTACCTTGTTGTTCATATCTTTCGCCATATTCGTCTTCCTCCTTCTCAGCGCCGCAGCCGCGGGTCAAAGGCGTCGCGCAGGCCGTCGCCCAGCAGGTTAAAGGACAGCATGGTAATGCTGATGGCAATGGCCGGTATCCACAGCTTCTCCGGGTAGACCTGGAACACCTGGGAGCCCTCTTGGGCCAGGATGCCCCAGGAGGGCATGGGCACCGGCACGCCCAGGCCGATGTAAGAGAGGAACGCCTCGGTAAAGATGGCGCTGGGCACGGCCAGGGTCACATTGATGATGATGACCGAAAGGGCGTTGGGCAGCAGGTGCCGGCCGATAATGCGGGAGGGCTTTGCGCCCATGGCCTCGGCGGCGGTGACGAACTCCTGATTCTTTAAGGCCAAGGCCTGGCCGCGCACCAGGCGGGCCATGCCCGTCCAGCCCACGGTGGCGTAGGCGATAACCATGGTGAAGGTGCCCGGGGGCAGTATCATCATCAGCAGCACCACTACGATCAGGTAGGGGATGCCGTTCACAACTTCCACGATACGCATCATGATGTTGTCCACCGCACCGCCGTAGTAGCCGGACACGCCGCCGTAGATGATGCCGATGATAAGGTTCACGAACACGGCGGCAAAGGCGATCATCAAAGACACCCGGCCGCCCTCAAAGGTGCGGGTCCACATGTCCCGGCCCAGCTTGTCTGTGCCTAAGATGTGGATGTGGTTCTGCCCCTCGTAGCGGGAATCCGTGCAGGGGGAGAAGAAGCTCTGGTTGGTCTCCGCCAGGTGCTGCTCCCGGCTGTTGAAGGGGGAGATGAGCGGCAGAATGGCGCAGCTGATGATAAGCAGGACGATGATGATGAGGCACACCAGCGCCACGCGGTTTTTCACCAACCGGTTCATGGCGTCCCGCCAATAGGTGATGCTGGGGCGGGAAAGGCCCTCCCGGTGCTCCGGGTCCGGGCCCACCCAGCCGAAGCGGCCCTTATCGATTTTATCCATATCCTTAGCCCTCCTCCAGTTTCACTCTCGGGTCGATGAGGCCGTAGGCCAGGTCAACCACCAGGTTGGCAATGATCAGGAACGCGCCATAGAAAATGGTGGTGCCGGAGATCATGGTGTAGTCGCGGTTCTGGATGCTGCGGACAAAGTACTGGCCCAGACCTGGCACGGCGAAGACGCTCTCCACCACGAAGCCGCCGGTCAGTACGCTTGCCGTAATGGGCCCCAGCACCGTGACCACGGGCATGATGGCGTTGCGGATGGCGTGGCGCCATATGATAGCCCGCTGGGAGAGGCCCTTTGCCTTGGCGGTCTTGATGTAGTCCTGGCCCAGAACGTCCAGCATGCTGGTGCGCATCAGGCGGGAGATCTGCGCCAGGGACCCGAAGGCCAGGGCGAACACGGGCAGGATCTTGGAGTTAAAGCCGTCCCAGCCGGTGACCGCAAAGATATGTACCGTGCGGCCCATGGCGTAGTAAAGCTGCAGCCCCAGAAAGTACTGCAGCACCGAGGCCACAATGAAGCTGGGCACCGACACGCCGATAAGGGCGATGAGCATGCAGATGGTGTCGGCGGGGCGGCCGCGCTTGATGGCGGCCAGGGTGCCCAGGAGCACGCCCGCCACAAACGCCAGCAGCACCGCCCGTATGCCCAGGTCAAAGGAATAGGTGAAGGCTTCTCCGATAATGGTGGTAACGGGCCGGTTGGTGTTGAGAGACAGGCCCAGGTCTCCGTGCAGGCAATTGCCAAGGTACATGATATACTGTACGGCCTGAGGCTTGTCCAGGCCATATTTGGCGTTCAGGGCGGCCATGGTCTTTTCCGGCAGCTGCTTCTCGCCGGTGAACGGGTCGCCGGGCAGCAGGCGCATCATGAAGAACGTAAGCGTCACCAGCACGAACAGCGTAACAACGGCGTACCCCACTCTTTTCAGTATATACTTCGCCATAGGGCAATTTCCCCCTTTCCTCTTATTTGATTTTTGGAGAACTTATATAAAAATGGCCAAAGGGGGACTTTCATCGGCCGCCTTTGGCGCATTTGAATGTTCCATATAATCCGCGCAAAAGCCCGGGGCCCGCGCGTCTTCCTTTTCCCTAGAGTATATTATAGCCGTTTTTGCGGCTTTTTTCAATAGGAAATTTTTTCGCTTTACAACTTTCTCTTAGTAAAATCCATAAATACCGCACGGCGAGAGCGTCATAAAAGGCGCCCTCGCAATGCATAACCGGTATTTATTTCCCGTTTAAGATATCCTTACTTGAACTTCACGTTCACAACGTTGATATCCTGGAAGGTGGAACGATGCACGCCGCTGGCGATCTTATCGGTGTTCACGGCGTAGCTGGGGAACCGCCAGTAAGAGGGGGCCACAGGCAGGTCTTCCACGATGAGCTTCTCAACCTCGTAGAACATGCCCTGGCGCTTCTCCAGGTCGGTCTCCACAGTGGCGTCGGCAATGAGCTTGTCATAGTCTGCGCTGGCATAGCCGGTCTGGTTGTTGCCGCCGGTAGATACCCACAGGTCCAGGACGGTCATGGGGTCGTTGTAGTCGGGGCCCCAGCCGGTCATGGACATGACATAGTTGCCGTTCTTGCGGTTTTCAGAGCCCTGCTTTGTCTGCATGGAGTTTACAGTAACCTCGATGCCCAGGTTCTGCCTCCACTGCTCCTGATAGAAAGCGGCCTCGTTCACAGCGTTCTGGCTGTCGCCGCAGTCGATGGACAGGTTAGCGGACAGGTCCTCCACGGTGCAGCCCAGCTCGGAAAGAGCGGTCTCCAGGAAGCCCTTGGCGGCCTCTACGTCGCCGTTCTTGGGGGTCATCTCGCCCTCGGCGGCGCCCAGGCTCTCGGCAAAGGACTTGTTGTCAAAGCCCAGAACGGCGGGGCTGGTGAAGCTGGTCATAGGCTGGTTGTTGTTCTGGTAAACAGCGTTTACCATGCCTTCCTTATCAAAGCCCAGGGCAAGAGCCTTGCGCAGGTTCTTGTTCTGCAGGTACTCGTTCTTGTGGTTAAAGTAGATGTAGAAAGCGGAGCCGTCGGCGTAGCTGAGGACTTCCACGTCCTGGTCCTCGGCCTGCTTGATGAGCTCGCCGGTGCCCAGGCCTACCACATCCAGGCCGCCGGACAGGAACTCGGTGAGGCCAGCCTGGCCGTCAACGATGATCTTCCAGTTGATCTTCTCCACCTCGACATCGGCGGCGCCGTGGAAGTCGGGGTTCTTCTCCAGCACAATCTGGCTGTCGTGGGTCCACTCAGTCAGCTTGAACGCGCCGTTGGTGCAGAAGTACTCGGCCTCGGTGCTGTACATGTCGGCGCCCACCTCGTTGTAGAACTTCTCATTGATGGGGGCCAGGGTGCCGAAGGAGAACAGGAAGGGGGCGTAGGGGATGGGATTCTTGATGTTGACCTCCAGGGTCTTGTCGTCGATGACCTTGACGCCTACGTCTTCCCACTCGCAAGCGCCGTCGAAGTACTCGCTGGCGTTCACGATGCCCAGGGTGTCATACAGGAAGTAGGCGTAGTCGGCGGCGTTATCCGGGTTCAGGACTTCCTTCCAGGCGAAGGCGAAGTCGTTGGCGGTAACGGGGTCGCCGTTTGTCCACTTGCCGTCGTCCCGCAGGTGGAAGGTGTAGGTCAACTGGTCGTCAGAGATGTCTACGCTCTCGGCGGCGGCAGGCTGGGGCACGTCGTTGTCGTCCAGCATGTACAGGTTCTCATACATATGCTTGATGAGAGAGAACTCGATGCTGTAGGTGGTCACGATGGTGTTCAGGGCCGTGGGCTCCATGCCCGCGTTCATGTTCAGGATCTTCTCGCCGGTAGAGGTGTTGGTGTCGTCAGCGGCGGGCTCGCTGGTATCGTCAGCGGGCGTGCTGGCCGCGTCGTCGGCCTTGCTGGCAGTGCTGGCGGTGCTGCCCGCGCAGCTGCTGCTTTCGCCGCAGGC
>CANRZD010000095.1 GCA_947644325.1 uncultured Clostridia bacterium | reverse complement strand
AAAGAATTCACGGGTCCTTCTCTTTCTTCTCGTTGTTTAATTTTCAAGGTCCTGTTGCACTCTTTTCTTTTGCTTTCTCTCTCGAGCGCTTGACTATAATACCACGTCCGGAAGAGAATGTCAACACCTTTTTTGAAATTTTTTTGGTTTTTTCCTGAGAACCCCAAAAAACCCAATATATAGCGCTTTTTCGACGCATCAAACACAAGCCTTTCGCATAAGATAGGGACAGAAAACGAAAGGACGGGCAAACATGAAATCAAAAAAAGTGCAAAATATTCTGCTCACCCTCTGGCGCATCCTCATTATCGTGCTCTTGAATGTGCTGGTGCTGGCCATGCTGTGGAACAACGGGGCCCGGGCCCTGTCCAAGTACGGCTCTACCGGGGGCGAGGTGACCCAGATCCAGCAGCGCCTAAACGAGCTGGGCTATAACGCCGGGAAGGCCGACGGCATCTTCGGCACAAACACGAAAAACGCCGTGCTCCGCTTTCAGAAGGACTACGGCCTGGACGCCGACGGCATTGTGGGGCCCAACACCTTAAAGGCCCTGGGCCTTACCGGCGGGGGAGGGTCCGGGGGCGGCTGCGGGGGCTTCAGCGAAAGCGACGTGCAGCTATTGGCCCGCATCATCTCCGCCGAGTCCCGGGGGGAGCCCTACCAGGGGCAGGTGGCCGTGGGGGCGGTCATTATGAACCGCATTGCCCACCCCTCTTTCCCCAACACCCTCTCCGGGGTCATTTACCAGCCCGGGGCCTTTTCCTGCCTGTATGACGGCGGCGTAAACGCCCCGGTGGCGGATTCCGCCTACCAGGCCGCCCGGGAGGCCATCAACGGCTCGGACCCCTCCGGCGGGGCCATCTACTATTATAACCCCGCCAAGACCACCAACCAGTGGATCTGGTCCCGGGAAGTGATCGCCGTCATCGGGGCCCACCACTTCGCTATTTAAGGTTTTCGTCGATAAAGGCCAAAAGGGGCTTCACCCGCACTTCATCCTTATGTCCCTTGTACCATGCATAGGCTTCCATGAGCCCCGGGGACAAGCCCTTCAGGGCAGGCATCAGCTCCTCCTGCCCGCTTACATCCAGCTTGTAGTCGTAGTCTAAAAAGGGGAAATAGCTCCGCTGGGGCACGTCCTTCGGCACAGGGACAAGCTCAGGCTTCCTGCCCAGAACTTTATAGCACTCTGTGATCCATTCTTTTACGGTGACTGTCTGGGGGTTTCCCACATTGTATATCTTCCGCTCCGGCCGCTTTATGAGCAGAAGCTCCATGAACCGGCACAGGTCCTCCACGTAGAAAAACTGCAGCGGCATCCCGCCGTCCCCGGGCATGTAGAAGGGCCGACCCTTTTCCGCGCAGTCGAAGACAAAGGCCTCCCGGTACACGTTGTCCATAGGGCCGTAAAGGTAGGGGGGACGCAGGATATACGCCTGGGGCGCCCGCTGCCGCAAAGCGTTCTCCGCTTCGATCTTCCCGGTGCCGTAGTCCCCCCACAGGCTGTTTTCCCCCAGGGGCATGTTTTCCCTAAAGGGCCTGGGCAGGGTCTCTGGGTACACGGCGCTGGAGCTGACCATAATATACTGGCCGAAATCCCCCAGCCCCTCCAGCAGGCATTCCACGTCCCGGGCCGTGTAGGCGGTAATATCCAGCACCGCGTCGAAAGAATAGGGCTTCAAAACATCCCCCAGGTCGTGGCGGTCGGCCTTTATTAGGGTCACGCCCGGGGCCTGGGGCCGGGTGCCCCGGTTCAGGACAAAGACCTCATGGCCTTTGCCCGCAAAGTATTCTGCCGTGAACTTGCTCACAAACACCGTGCCGCCTGTCACCAAAAGCTTCATAAATACCTGCTCCTTTTTAATAAAGTTGCCGGGGCCAGCTGGGAAAGGTACACTTTCTGCCCCCCTGCCTCGGCGCAGACGATAAACGACTTGGGCAGCTCAGAGGACACGTTCACCACCCGGCCCTCCTGCTGGGCCCGGGTGAGAAAGGCCCGGGTGTGCTTGGACACGGTGGAGTTGTCCAAATCAAAAACGCCTATGACGCGGCGGGTGTCCACCACCGTGTCCTGGCCCAGATGCAGATACATACCCTACACCTCCTCCGCTTCCACCCGCCCGGCCTCCACCCGGAACCGGCGGCCTGTCTCCATAAGGCTCACGGTCTCGGGGCTGCAGCAGGTGATGAACACCTGCCGCCCGTGCAGGTGGTTGAGAAGATAATCCTGGCGGCTCTGGTCCAGCTCGCTCATAACGTCGTCCAGAAGCACCACCGGGGTCTCCCCGGTGAGGGTGGAGAGGGCTTCGGCCTCCGCCAGCTTCAGGGCCAGCACGGCGCTTCTCTGCTGCCCCTGAGAGCCATAGGCCCGGGCCGACACGCCGTTTAGGGTGATGTCCAGGTCGTCCCTGTGGGGGCCCATGGTGGTGAACCCCGCCCGGACGTCGGAGCGCCGGGTGCGGGCGAGCTCCCCCAAAAGGGCCTGCTCGTACCCGGCCTTCACCGCCGGGGCGTAAGAGACGAAAAGCTCCTCCCGACCCTTGGAGATGCCGCCGTATATCTCCTGTACTTTGGGGGCAAGCCTTTTCACATAGGCCCCCCGCTCGGCCATGACCTCGGCCCCTAATTTCGCGAAGCGGGCGTCCCAGACCTCCAGGGTGTCAGAGAGCTCCGGGTAGCGCACCATGTCTTTTAGGAGAGCGTTGCGCTGGGCAAGGGCCCGCTGGAAAAGGCTCAGCATCCCCGCATAGCCGGGCTTTAGTTGGCACAGGGCCCCGTCTAAGAAGCTGCGGCGCCGGGCGGGGCCCTCCTTTATGAGCAGCAGGTGCTCCGGGGAGAAGATGACCCCCCGCAGCTTCCCCACGAGAGCCGTGCCGGTCTTTTTCTTCACCCCGTTTATCACAGAGCTGCGCCGGCCGTTTTCGATGTTAAGGGCAGCCGCCTGCTGCCGCCCCTCGCTGAAAAAATCCAAAAACAGGGAGGCCCGGGGCTCGTTTGCCTCCCCTCCGGGGGAGAGCCTGGGCAGCTCCGCGTCCTTGGCCCCCCGGAAGGAGTGGCCCCCCGTAAAGAGCCACAAGGCCTCCAGCAGGTTCGTCTTCCCCTGGGCGTTGCCGCCGTAGATCACATTGACGCCCTGGCAGGGCAGCAGACAGCCGTCCTGCAGGTTGCGGAAATTTTCAGTTTTCAGACCCGTAATGTGCATATTACCGCCCCCTCCGGCTTATTTTCCCACGCAGAACTGCTGGAACACCTGGTCCACGATCTCCTCTGACACCCGCTGCCCCGTAAGGGCGTAGAGGCAGGAAAGGGCGTCCTCCACGCAGACGGTGACGGCGTCCAGGGTCAGGCCCATTTCCAATGCGGAGACGGCTTCCCCCAGGGCGGCCCGGGCCTTTTCCACCTCCACCCGCTGGCGCTCGGTAGAAAGGATGCCCGCCGCCGGGTCAAAGCCCGCCGTGCCCAGCACTTCCCCGATCTTTTCCGCCAAGGCCGAAAGCCCCTCTCCGGTGGCCGCGGAAAGAAAGGCCACGTGGGCAAAGCTTTCTTCGATCGTGTTGAGGTCCCCGGCGCGGGGCAGGTCGGTCTTGTTTACCACCGCGATGGCCTGGGCCCCCCGCAGGTCCTGCATCAGGGCCCGGTCTTCTTCCGAAAGGGGCCGGGAGGAATCGAACACCGCCAGTACCAGCTGGGCCCGGCCGATGCGCTCTCTGGCGGCCTGCACGCCGATCTGCTCCACAGGGTCCGCTGTGTCCCGCAGGCCCGCCGTGTCGGCCAGGCGCAGGGGGATGCCCCCGAGCATCACCGTCTCCTCCACGATATCCCGGGTAGTGCCGGGGTACTGGGTGACGATGGACTTGTCGCAGCCCGAAAGCAGGTTCATCAGGGTGGACTTGCCCGCGTTGGGCCGGCCGCATATGACCGTGTCCACCCCCTCCCGGAAAATTTTCCCCTGCTCGAAGCCAGAAAGCAAAACGTCCAGCTGGGCCTTGTGTTCCGTGAGAGCCTGCAGGAGCCGGGCGTTTTCTACCTCGGGCACCCCTTCGTCAGGGAAATCCGCCCAGACAGCCAAGTGGGCGGCGGTGTCCCTGAGGGACGCGGCCATGGCCTCTATCTTTTTCGACAGGGCCCCGCTGCCCACGGCCTGGGCGGCCCGGGCCGCCTGCTCACCCCTGGCGCCGATGAGCTGCATCACCGACTCCGCCTGGGCAAGGTCCAGCTTGCCGTTTTCATAGGCCCGGCGGGTGAACTCCCCGGGCCCGGCCATTTGGGCCCCGGCAGAGAGTACCTCCCTGAGAAGCCGCCGGGTCACGTACAGGCCCCCGTGGCAGGAAAGCTCCACCACGTCCTCGCCGGTGTAGCTTCTGGGGGCCCGGAAAAGGAGGGCGATGGCGTCGTCCAGCTTTTCCCCTTCCCGGGTGTAGGCCGCGCCCAGCTTGGCCGTGTAGCCGGGAAGGCCCTCCAGAGCTTCCCCGGACCGGGCCCGGAACACCCGCCCGGCTATGCTGACAGCCTCTGGCCCCGATATTCGCACGATGCCGATGCCCCCGGGGGCCTCCGCTGTGGAAATGGCTGCGATGGTCTTTTCACCGTTCATAGTGCCTCCTGCATGAAAAAGGGGACAGCCGGTGGGCCGCCCCCTGTAAAAAGCTTATTTTTTTACCTCGATCTTCCCGTAAATGGGCGCGCCGGGGTCGTCAGACTTGGGGCCTTCCGTCCGGGGGGCCGGGTTCGTGCGGGGCTGGGACGGGCGCGGAGGCCGGGGGCCCCGGCGGTCCCGGTCATAGTGTCCGTTCCCGCGGCGGTTGGGGTTCGGGCCGCGCCGGTCGTTCCGGCGCTGGGGGCGCTCGCCGCCCTCGGGCCCGATGACCACGTGGCGGCCCATGTCCTCGCCCTCGCTCCAGGACTTGGCCCCTTCCACCGTCTGCACCGCCGTGTGGATAATGCGGCGCTCATAGGGGTTCATGGGCTCCAAAGAGGAATTGCGGCCGGACTTCACCGCCCGGTAGGCCATCTTGCGGCCCAATGCCTCCAGGGTCTCCTTACGCTTTTCCCGGTAGTTCCCCACGTCCAGGGTCAGCCGGAAATAGGCCCCCTCCACGTGGTTTGCCACCAAAGAGGCCAGGTACTGCAGGGCGTCCAGGGTCTCTCCCCGGTGGCCGATAATGAAGCCCAGGTCGTCGCCGCTTAAAGTCAGGGCTGCGCCGGTCTCCTCCTCTTTTACGCTGATCTGCACCTGGGGCAAACCCATGGCGGCCAGCACGTTCTTTAGGTACTCGGTGGCCTCCCCGATGGGGTCATGCTCCTCTTGGGCGGGGGGCTCGGGCTCCTCGATAAAGGCCCGCACTTTAGCCGGGCTGCCGCCGAAGATGCCCAGGGTCTTCTTGGTGGGCATCTCCAGGATCTCGCATTCGGCCTCCGTGGTCTCCACGCCCAGCTCCCGGCAGGCGTTTGTGAAGGCGGCCTCTACGGTGTCTCCCTTTGCGATTGCTTCTCTTATCATCTTAAAGCACTCCTTTTTATGGCTTCCGGATTTACTTTTTGCTTCCCATATACGAGGTGGTGTCCCCCTGGCCGCCCTTTTTCTTCTTTTTGGCCTTCTGGGGCTGATGGCCTGCATCTTTCTGCTCTTGGGCCTGGGGCTTTGCGGCCAGTTTATCGGCGATCTGCTTCTGCTGGGCCGCGGAAAGGGGGCGTATGCCCTGCTCCCCCTGCAGGAGGGAGACGGCCCTTTGGGCCTCCGCCATGGCGGTCATGTGGTTGATGCTGAAGAACTTATTGGTGATAAGCATCTGCAGGTAGCCCGCGGCCGAGGAGATGACCCAGTAAAGGCCCACGGCGGCGGGGAAGATATAAGACCAGTAGACGCTCATCAGGGGCAGGGCGAACATCATGGCCTTCATGCAGCCCTGCTGCTGGCCCTGGGGGGCGCCGCTTGCCCGCATGGTGTAGAACTGGAAGCCGAAGCTTGTCACCAGGGACAGCACCGGGATGATCCACAGCATAGAGGCAAAGCCGCTGCCCTGGGGGGTGGAGAGCAGGTCGAGCCCCAGGAACTTGAAGCCCTGGGAGAAGAACTCGATCTTGCTGATATCCGCCTGGGTGAACATGGTGAGGTTTCCCCTTAAGGCGTCGAAGTTGCGTATGATTTCAAGCTCTGAGTAAGCGCCCATGGACACCATGCCGGGGATCCTGGAGATATAGTCGGTAGCCAAAGCCACGGTCTCGCTTGCGATGTGCAGGGTGTTGGACAGGGGGTAGGCCACCGAATAGAAGATGCCCAGCATGATGGGGAAGGGGATGAGGGTCGTCAGGCACCCGCTGCTGGGGTTCACCCCTTCCTTCTCGTAGAGCTTCATGACCTCGTCGTTATATTTCTGCGGGTCTTCTTTT
>CANRZD010000094.1 GCA_947644325.1 uncultured Clostridia bacterium | reverse complement strand
CCCCCCCCCCCCAACCCCCCCCCCCCCCCCCGCGCCCCCGGGGGGGGCCCCCCCCCCCCGCGGCGGGGCGGGCCCGGGGCGGGCCCCCGCCCCCCGGGGCCAGGGGGCGGGAAGGCCCCCAAGAGGGCCCAGGCCCGAGCCCCCTGTGAGCCCGGGAAGGCCCGGGGACTTCGAATGGCAGAGCCGCCGCAACGACAGCGGCAGCTTTGAAGACATGATGTCCCGCTTCAAGCAGACCAGCGACGAGAAGATGTCGGACTTAAAGCGCGCCACGGACACCCGCCGGGGGGGAGGCTACTCCCGCCGGGGGCAGAAGGGCTGAGGTGTACAGGATGAGGAAGATAGAGGCCGGTGAGATAACAGAGGCTGTCTCCAGGCTGTGCGGTGAGGCTAACCGGGAGCTCCCGGTTGGCCTTGAGAAGTTTGTGCGGGACAGCGCGGGGAAGGAATCGAGCCCCATGGGGCAGGCCATCTTAGGGGACCTTGCCCGGAACCTGGACGCCGCCAGGGACATGGCGGTGCCCATCTGCCAGGACACGGGCATGGCCGTGGTGTTCGCCGAAGTAGGCCAGGAGGTCCACATCGAAGGGGACTTTGAGAAGGCCGTGAACGAGGGCGTGCGCCGGGGGTATGTAGAGGGCCTTCTGCGCTGCTCGGTGGTGGAAGACCCCCTGCGGCGGGTGAACACCGGGGACAACACCCCGGCCATCCTGCACACCCGCCTGGCGCCTGGGGACAAGCTGACCCTGACCGTGGCCCCCAAGGGCTTCGGCAGCGAGAACATGAGCCGCCTGCAGATGCTCACCCCCGCGGCGGGGGAGGAGGACATCATAAGCTTCGTGGCGGAGACTGTGAAGAGGGCCGGGGCCAACCCCTGCCCCCCGGTGGTGCTGGGGGTGGGCATCGGCGGGGACTTTGAATTGTGCGCGTACCTTGCCAAAAAGGCCTTGTGCCGGGACGTTTCCCAAAGAAACCCCGACCCCTTCTACGCAGAGCTTGAGGAAAAGATGCTCCGCCGGGTCAACGAGACCGGGGTGGGGCCCCAGGGCTTCGGGGGGGACGTGACCGCCCTGTGCGTTAACATCGAGGCGTACCCCACCCACATTGCCGGGCTGCCCGTGGCCGTGAACGTGGGCTGCCACGTGACCCGCCACAAGACTATGGTGCTGTAGGGAAGAAATGGAATAAATTTTTCCAAACTCGTTGCATTTTTTTAGATAATGTGCTAGAATGGAATTACAGAAAACCGGGGCCCCCGGCGCTCTGAATCCGCAGCAGAAAGAAAGGTGTACAGTATGAAGATCACCATTGTGGGGAGAAAAGTCAATCTGCGCAGCAATTTCAAGGAGCTGGTGGAGAAAAAGCTTTCGAAGTTCGACCGCATCTTTGACGACGATGCCGAGGCGGTGGTCACCGTAACGGTGGAGAGGAACCGCCAGACCGTGGAGATCACCATCAAGCAGCGGGGCATGCTCTGCCGGGCGGAGGACACCGCCATGGAGATGAACGAGGCCCTGGACCACGTGGTGGCCGCCCTGGGCAAGCAGATAAGGCGCAATAAGACAAGGCTTCAGAAGGCAAAGAAGATGGACCCGGGCGCGGTGATCGCCGACGATTACTACGACGAGCCCGACGAGGAGATCAAGATCACCCGCAGCAAGTCCTTCTTCGTGAAGGTCATGACCCCCGAGGAGGCCGTCATGCAGATGAACATGCTGGACCACACCTTCTTCATGTTCCGCAACGACGAGAGCGGGGAGATCAACGTGGTGTACCGCCGCAAGGACGGGGACTACGGCCTCTTGGTGCCGGAAGGGAAATAAAACATCCGCCTGTTGGGGAGGGCTCTCTGCCCTCCCTTTTTAATGCGGAAAGGAGCGGAAAATGAAAAAATGGAGGTATTGCGCCCCGTGCCTGCTGGGCCTGGAGGGCCTGGCGGCCCAGGAACTGCGGCAGATGGGCGCAGACGGCGTAGAGGCCCAGAACGGCCGGGTGCTCTTTACAGGGGACGAAGGGGCCCTGGCCCGGGCCAGCCTGCGCCTGCGGTGCGCCGAGCGGGTGCTGGTGCTGCTGGGGGAGTTCGAGGCGAGAAGCTTCGAGGAGCTTTTCCAGGGGGTGCGGGCCCTGCCCTGGGAGGACCTGCTGCCGGTTGACGCGGAATTCCCCGTGACGGGCAGCTGCCTTAACAGCCAGCTGCACAGCGTGCCGGACTGCCAGTCCATCGTAAAAAAAGCCATCGTAGAGCGGCTGGGCGGGCGCTACCACGTGTCCTGGTTTCAGGAGACGGGGCCCCTGTACCGGGTGCGGTTTCGCATTCTCAAGGACAAGGTCAGCGTCATGGTGGACGCTTCCGGCGCGGGCCTGCACAAGCGGGGCTACCGGCCCGCCTCCACCCAGGCGCCCATAAAGGAGACCCTGGCCGCGGCCCTGGCCATGCTGGCCCGTGTGCGGCCCGACGGCCATTTTATCGACCCCTTCTGCGGCTCGGGCACCCTGCTCATCGAGGCGGCTTTGCTTGCGAAGAACATGGCCCCGGGCCTTCACCGGCGGTTTATAGCGGAAAGCTGGGCGGGCTCTGACAAATCCGTTTGGCAGCAGGAGCGCCAGGCCGCCAAAGCCCTGGAGCGGCCGGAGGAGGGCTTCTGGGCGGAGGGGTTTGACATCGACCCCGGCGCCGTGGCGCTCACCCTGGAGAACGCCCGCCGGGCCGGGGTGGCCGGCTGCATAAGGGCCCAGGTGCGGGACATCGCGGACTTCGAAAGCGCCAGCCAATACGGCTGCGTGGTGTGCAATCCGCCCTACGGCGAGCGCCTGCTGGATGCACAGGCCGCCCGGGAGCTGTGCCGGGTCATGGGCCGTGTTTTTGAGCGCAGGCGGGGCTGGAGCTACGGGGTCATCACCCCGGAGGAGGACTTCGAGAGCCTCTTCGGCCGCCGGGCGGACAAGCGCCGGAAGCTCTATAACGGCATGATAAAATGCCAGTTCTACCAGTATTTCAAATAGGGCCTCAAGTATGGCAGGGCCGGGCAATTTGTGAAGGATTTGTTAAAAGTCAAAAAAGTTGGAAAAGGGACTTGACTTTTCCTGACCATGTGATTAGAATAGGTGTTAGCACTTGAGAGTTAAGAGTGCTAACACCTATTTTTTGAGAAAGGAACGGCCCGCAACCATAGATAGGGCCGGATGGTGAGCGTCATGACTGTGAAACCACTTTTGGACCGTGTGCTGATCAAGGCCGAGGAGGCGGAAGAAACAACAAAGAGCGGCATTGTGCTGGCTGCCAAGAGCCAGGAGAAGCCCCAGATCGCCCGTGTGGTGGCCGTGGGCCCCGGCGGTGAGGTGGACGGCAAGGAGATCAAGATGTACTTAAAGGAGGGCGACAGGGTCATCTCCGCCAAGTACACCGGCACCGAGGTGAAGATCGACGGCGAGGAGTACACCATCGTCAAGCAGTCCGACATCCTGGCGGTAGTCGAGGGCTGACATTTAGGAAGATTTCATGATTTATAGAAAGGATTGAGTGAGCATGGCTAAGAAGATCATTTATGGGGAGGACGCCCGCAAGGCGCTTCTCAGCGGCGTCAACCAGCTGGCGGATACCGTGAAGATCACCCTGGGGCCCAAGGGCCGCAACGTGGTGCTGGATAAGAAGTTCGGCGCTCCCCTTATCACCAACGACGGCGTGACCATCGCCAAAGAGGTAGAGCTGGAGGACGCCTATGAGAACATGGGGGCCCAGCTGGTAAAAGAAGTGGCCACCAAGACCAACGACATCGCCGGCGACGGCACCACCACCGCCACCCTGCTGGCCCAGGCCCTGGTGCGGGAGGGCATGAAGAACGTCACCGCCGGGGCCAACCCCATGGTGCTGCGCAAGGGCGTGCAGAAGGCCACGGACATCGCCGTGGATGCCATTGTGAAGAATTCCGTGAAGGTCTCCGGCACCAAGGACATTGCCCGGGTAGCGGCCGTTTCCTCCAGCAGCGACGAGATCGGCGACCTGATCGCCGACGCCATGGAGAAGGTCACCGCCGACGGCGTCATCACCGTGGAGGAGTCCAAGACCGCCGAGACCTACAGCGAGGTGGTAGAGGGCATGATGTTCGACCGGGGCTACATCACCCCCTATATGGCTACAGACACCGACAAGATGGTGGCCGAGCTGGATGACCCGGCCATCCTCATCACTGATAAGAAGATCTCCAACATCCAGGAGATCCTGCCTCTGCTGGAGCAGGTGGTCCAGTCCGGCAAGAAGTTGCTCATCATCGCCGAGGACATCGAGGGCGAGGCCCTGACCACCCTGATCCTCAACCGCCTGCGGGGCACCTTCACCTGCGTGGCCGTAAAGGCCCCGGGCTTCGGCGACCGCCGCAAGGAGATGCTGGTGGACATCGCCACCTTGACCGGCGGCCAGGTGATCTCTGAGGAGCTGGGCCTGGAGCTCAAAGACACCCAGCTCAGCCAGCTGGGCTCCGCCCGCCAGGTGAAGGTGGACAAGGAGAACACCATCATCGTGGACGGCGCCGGGGATTCCGCGGACATCAAGGCCCGGGTGGGGCAGATCCGCTCCCAGATCGAGACCACTACCTCCGAGTTTGACAAGGAGAAGCTGCAGGAGCGCCTGGCCAAGCTGGCTGGCGGCGTGGCCGTCATTAAGGTGGGCGCTGCCACTGAGATCGAGATGAAGGAGAAGAAGCTGCGCATCGAAGACGCCCTGGCCGCCACCAAGGCCGCTGTGGAAGAGGGCATCGTCTCCGGCGGCGGCACCGCCCTTATCGATGCCATTCCCGCCGTTGCCGCCTACGTGGAAGAGGCCCAGGGCGACGAGAAGACCGGCGCTGCCATCGTGCTGAAGGCCCTGGAGGAGCCCGTGCGCCAGATCGCCGCCAACGCTGGCATCGAGGGCTCTGTCATCGTAGAGGCCATCAAGAAGGAGCAGAAGCCCGGCTACGGCTACAACGCCCTCACCGGCGAGTTCCAGGATATGATCGAGGCCGGCATCGTAGACCCCACCAAGGTCACCCGTTCCGCCCTGCAGAACGCCTCCTCCGTGGCGTCCACCATCCTCACCACCGAGTCCCTGGTGGCTGACATCAAGGAGCCCACGCCCGCCGCGCCCGCCGCGCCGGATATGGGCGGCATGTACTGATGATGTATTGAAACCCCTTGAAAACACTGGGTTTTGCATGATGTAGGCTTTGATTTACACCAAACTTACACCATTTCTTAGAATTGCGCAAGAGAGTACAAACAGGAACAGGCCCGGAGGAATCCAGGCCTGTTTCATTATTCTTTCTTTGAAGAATCACCAACACTTTATATATCTAGGACAATAAGGACAATGTGAAGCAGACACCCCACAACCGATGAGGTGCCTGCTTTGTGTTGCCCTTATTTTTTTTGCGAAAAAAAAGGAGAGCAATCCGTTACTGGATGCTCTCCCTAATTTACAGAAAATTATGTTTTTCCATACAATCATCATAAACTCGCTTGATGTTTATGATTGCATGGACAGCGCGGTTGTTTTGATAACTCGGATGGTCTTTACAAAATTTCTCATAACAATCTATGCTATATAAAATTTCGTTAAAATCTTCTTCAGTATGGCGAATGTTGCGCAGCAACTCAGTATTAAACCCTAAGATTCGTGCTCTATGCAAGTCGGCATTGCGCTCATCGTCTATCCGGATATGCTCATCGAGTTTTTCGCGTGTTGCATCCAGTTTAGCGATTACGTCCTTGTTAAACATTCTTCCAATCGCCGACCATGGGTTTACTTTAATTGGAGAAATTTGAATCAAGGTTAACAGTATGAATAGGATGCCGCCTCCACTCGCCAGTATTTCTTGCAAACTCACCGGCTACACACCTACTTCCTCGGTAGGTGCGTTAACTACCTTGCTCATTCCACATAGGTCGTCAATCAGTTTGCCGATAGCAACCATATCGATGTTATAATCGATGGTATCCGCAGACGCTTTAACCATAGCAAGCACCCATTCCTTGCGGTCAGCGCCTGTCTCGAACATGGCCTCAGCGCGCTCCATGTAGTTGGTGACCATCTCAATTACCCTCGGCCAATTCCTCTCCTTGACCGCTTTCTGTACATATTTAACCAGCTGGACAACCAGAGGTATCACTGCCACCAGACCGGTTAATGCAGAAACTACAAGCTGCAAAATATCCATAACGTACCTCCTAAAAACAAAAAAGAGAGCAGACATCAATCGCTCTCTCAAATGAAAAAGTATTTTGTTCTAATTCAAACTAAGAAATTCTCGTTCGTCCATATAAACGTTTTTGTTATCATCTATCTCATGAGTTAAATGATAATTGTGATAAGCAGATAAGACGTTCTGAAGCTTTTGTGGACTCAACTTATCAGTCTGTCGCCGATAATTCTGAATACCATTAAAATCTTCCAATTTAATGGTATTATCCAATTGGACAAAACT
>CANRZD010000093.1 GCA_947644325.1 uncultured Clostridia bacterium | reverse complement strand
ACGGGGTCATCGCCCTGGACGACCACGACCGGCTCATCAGCTACAACCGGGCCGCCGCCCAGATCTTCACCAGCCTGCCCGAGCACAAGCTGGGGGAGAATGTCCGGGAGCTGGAGGACTTCCGGGAGGAGATGCTCAACGAAAGCGTCCCCTGGAGCTTTTCCATCAACGGGCAGCATTACGAATGCCACAGCAAGCAGATCATTGACGAAAACGGCCGGAAGCAGGGCTGCGTCATCCTGGTGCTGGACATGACCGACATCAAGGCCTATATCAACGAGATCAAGCGGGTGCGCCAGCAGGCCGAGAAGGCAAATATCGCCAAGAGCGAGTTTTTGGCCAACATGTCCCACGAGATACGCACCCCCATGAACGCCATCATCGGCCTCAATGAGATCATCATGGAGGAGTGCGGGGACGGCCCTGTGTACGCCCACGCCAAGGACGTGCAGTCCGCCGCCCGGAACCTTCTGGCCATCATCAACGACATTCTGGACCTGTCCAAGGTAGAGGCGGGGAAGATGGAGCTGGTGTACGGCGACTACCACCTGAAATCCACCGTGGACGAAATCGTGGGCATGATGGACATGGCCGCCTCCAAGCGGGGGCTGGTGCTGAAATACGAGTGCGACGAAAGCCTGCCCTGCCGGTATAACGGCGACGAGGGCCGCATCAAGCAGGTGCTCATCAATATCCTCAATAACGCCATCAAGTTCACCCAAGAGGGCTATGTGCGGGCCTATGTCACCGGCTGCCCGGGGAAAAACCCCGACGAGGAGCTTCTCACCTTCCGGGTGGAGGACACGGGCTGCGGCATACGGGAGGAGGACCTGGAGAAGATCTTCGAGGACTTCCGGCAGGTGGACTCCAAGCGCAACCGCAGCGTGGAGGGCACGGGCCTGGGGCTTGCCATTGTCAAGCACCTGGTAGAGCTCATGGGCGGCACCATTCAGGTGGACAGCGTCTACGGCAAGGGCACGGTGGTGTCTATCACCATCCCCCAGAAGATCGTGGACAGGCGCACCATCGCCCAGGTACCCGCAGACGCCGAAACGGAGCAGGACCGGGCGGAGTCCTTTACCGCCCCGGGGGTGAAGGTGCTGGTGGTGGACGACAACGTCATCAACCGCAAGGTGGCAAGGGGGTTCTTAAAGAGCTACCACTTCGATTTGAGCGAGGCGGAGAGCGGGCCCGAGGCCATCGAGCTGGTGAAAAAGAACCGCTACGACATCATCTTTATGGACCACATGATGCCCCAGATGGACGGCATCGAGGCGGCGGAGATCATCCGCCGGGACTGCGGGGAGAACGGGAAGGCCCCGGCCATCATCGCCCTGACCGCCAACGCCATGGAGGGCATGCGGGAGAAGTTTTTGGACAGGGGCTTCCAGGGCTTCATCGCAAAGCCCCTGGATCGCCGGGAGCTGGGAAAGCTCTTGGCCCAGTGGGTGCCGGAGGAGCGCCGGCAGGCCGCCATCAGCGAAGAAGACGCCGGCACGCCTTTGGACCCGGCGGCGTTTCGGATAGAAGGCATAGACATGGAGGCCGCCATGCGGTATTACTCCGGGGGCGAGGAGGGCTTTTTGGAGCTCTTGGAGCTTTACCACATGGACGGTAAGCGTAAGACCGGGCTTCTGCGGGAGCTGGCGGAGGGAGAGGACCTTTCCCTCTACCAGACGGAGGTGCACGGCCTGAAAAGCGCGGCGGCCAATATCGGCGCCATAGACGTGTCGGCCCTGGCAAGGGCCCAGGAGCAGGCCGCGGCCCGGGGGGACCGGGCCTATATCGCCGAAAACTTCCCGGTGCTGCTGGAGGCCCACGAGGCGCTTTTGGAGCGGCTGGGCGCGTTTTTGGAGGGCCGCAGGCAGGCGGCCCCGCCGGAGGAGCTGCTGCCGCCCCCCTCCCCACAGGAACTGCGGGACAAGGTGCGCGGGGCTTTGGAGGAGCTTGCGGACTTCCGCTCTAAGGAGTGCGCGGCTATGGTAGAGGGCCTGCTGCGGTGCGAGCTGCCGGAGGAAACCCGGCTAAAGCTTAAAGAGATAGAGGGGCAGCTGAGGCTGTTTGAGGACGACAAGGCGGAGGAGCTGCTGGCTGCGCTTACCCGTGAGCTTGATAAGGAGGTTAGCTGAAATGAATCCAACACAGACGAAGCGGAAATGTATTCTGGCGGTAGACGACGCCGCCACGGTGCTGCTGCGCATTACGGACATTTTGGGCAAGTACTACGACGTGGTCACGGTGAACTCCGGCATGCGGGCCCTGCGCTACCTGGAAAAATCCAAGCCGGACCTTATCCTGCTTGACATCCGCATGACGCCCAAAAGCGGCTACGACACCCTGCGGGACATGCGCTGCCTGGAGGACCGGGCGGACATCCCGGTCATCATGCTGACGGCCATGGAGGACAAGAACTCTGTGATGGAGGGCATCGCCTTGGGGATACGGGACTACATACTGAAGCCCTTTGCCTCCAACGAGCTGCTCAGCCGCATCCGCCGGGTGCTGGGGGACGAGGAGCCCGAGGACGGAGGGGACGCAGAATGAATACGGCCATGACCAAGGAAGGGCTGGAGCAGATCCTGGACCAGGCCCTGCAGGATGTCACCGAGCGCACCGCCGGGGTGCGCCTGTGCCAGGGGGACCAGCCCCTGGGGGAGGACCTGTGCACGGTGCACATCACCTTTGACAAGGGCTTCGGCACCAGCCTGACTTTGTGCGCGGACACGGGCCTGCTGGTGCGCATGGCCCAGAACTCCTTCCACGAGGAGGCGGTGTCGCCCGAGGACCTGGAGGAGTTCAGCAAGGAATATTTCAACGTGCTGTGCGGCAAGGTGGCGGGGGCCATGTTCCGGGCCACCCAGGTGGCGGCCCACTTCGGCCCGCCGGTGTTTACCCACGGGCGGTATGAGCCCGAGGGCCAGGCGGCGCAGATCGTGCTGACCTATGCCGCGGAGGGGAACACCGAAGGGGCGCAGCTCATCCATCACGTGCCCAAACCGTAAAAGGAGGAAAAGCATATGCCCAGGAGGATCATGGTGGTAGACGATTCCCGGCTGGTAAGGGTCCAGCTGGAGGACGTTCTGAAGGGTACGGAATACGAGATAGCGGCCTACTGCCGCAGCGGCGAGGACGCCATCGCCCAGTACGGGGATGTGCGGCCCGATTTGGTGACCATGGACATCATCATGCAGGGGATGGACGGCCTGGACGCGGCGGAGGCCATTTTGAAGGACCACCCGGAGGCCCGCATTGTCATGGTGTCGTCCCTGGCCTATGAAGATACCATAGACCGGGCCAAAGCCATTGGCGCCAAGGGCTTTGTGGATAAGCCCTTCCATCAGGAGCAGCTTCTTAGGGTCTTCGCCCAGGCGCTGGCCTGACACAAGGCCGTAAAACATACAAAAGGGAGGAGCCCCCGGGCCCTTCCTTTTTTTGCGCCTACGCCCCCCGTTCCTGGGCCTCCAGCCGCAGGGCCGTGCTGTAAAAGGTGGAATCCGGCATGCCGCAGGCCTGGGCGGCCTGGTGGAGGCTCAGCTTCCTTTCCCGCCAGGCCAGGCGCACCCGGTGGAAGTTTTCCGGCAGGGGGCGCGGGGGCCGGCCGAACTTCACCCCCCGGGCCTTGGCCGCGGCGATGCCCTCCGCCTGCCGGGCCCGTATGAGCTCCCGCTCGTTCTGGGCCACGAAGGACAAGATCTGCAGCACCACGTCGCTTAAAAAAGAGCCCAGCAGGTCCTTGTCCCGGCGGGTGTCCAAAAGGGGCATGTCCAGCACGCAGATGTCCACGCCCTTGTCCTTGGTGAGCACCCGCCACTGTTCTATGATGTCGCTGTAATTGCGCCCCAGGCGGTCGATGCTCTTGATGTACAGCAGGTCGTCCCGGCGCAGCTTTCTCACCATGCGCCGGTAGTTGGGCCGCAGAAAGTCCTTTCCCGACTGCTTATCCAGAAAAATATTCTCCCGGGGCACCTGCAGGCGGGCCATGGCCGCCATCTGGCGGTCCTCGTTCTGCTCTGCGGTGGAGACCCGGACGTACGCGTAGGTTTTCATCAGCTTCGCTCCCTTCCCAGAATGGGTACAAAAAAAGGCCCAGGGCGTAAACCTGGGCCTTGCATCCAGAAAAATTATTGGGTTTCCCCGGGGTCAGGAGACTTGTGCTGCAGCTGGCTGAGCATGGCCAGCAGCTCTTGTGGCTGGGACTGCTCCTCGGCGGCGTCCCGGTTTTCCACCATGGCGCTGTGCAGCTCGCTGCGCAGCACCGGCACCTCCTTGGGCGCCTCTATGGCGATCTGTGTCTCGCTGTCCTTTGTGGACAGCACGGTGATCTTGATGTCCTCCCCAATGAGGAAGGATTCCCCTTCACGCCTGCGCAGGATCAGCATCCGCCCCGCCTCCTTCCCCGAATTCAGAAAGAAGGTGGCGCATGCCGTACTCCCCCTCCTCCAGGATCACCTGCATGCCCTGCCGTGTTTCGTCGTGTATGGCCACGGGGCACTTCAGGTTCACGGTGCTGGAGGAAACGGGGTTTTTCACCACGCACAGCACATAATAGCACAGCTCGCGGCTGTCCTTTACCCCCAGGGCCTTCAGTTCCTCCGGCTGCAGCTGGGGGGCGTAGTCGCCGCTTAAAGAGAACGGGTTCATGCACACGAAAGCAAGCTCCGGGGTCTGCAGGCTCTGCAGGCACAAAAGGGTGCCGTCGCTGCCGGAAAAGGGCAGCAGCAGAAATTCCTTCTCCTCCTCGAAGGCAAAGAGCCCCCGGGGGAACCGGAGCACGTCCTCCTGTTCCATGTCGATCTCTCCGAAATATTTCGTCTTTATTTTCACGGCCATCCCTCTTTACACTTCGATGTCCAAGGGCTCGTAGTCCGGGTCGGCCGAGGGCGGCACGTACATGGGGCCGCCTACATACTTGATGATGACCTCGGGCCGCTGCACCACGGAAATTTCAATGTCGCCGGGCTCGAACTCGAAGCCTACGCCGCCGGTCTTCCAGTCGAAGTTCAGCTTATCCATCTCATAGCGGATCTGCATGGTGCCGTCTTCCCACTCCAGGTTCACCCCGCCCTTGGGGATGAAATCCAGGCCGAAGTTGTTCATGTCCCCGGCGATAAGGGTCTTGTCGAAGTCCTCGGCGGCAAACTGGGTGATGAGCTCCTGGCCCAACTTGGCGTTCAAGCACAGCTGGCCCCGCTGGGCATAGGTGGCCGTGGCCTCATACACCGACTGCTTGCCCTTCTGGGCGGCCTGGTCGATGCTTTGGGGCGCGGTGGGGCGGATGGAGCTCTGGGCCTCAAAGGAATCCATCTTCACCTTGATGGGCCGGCTCTTGATGTTGAGCCCGCCCTTGTCGCGGCTGATCTCCACCTCGGCGCTGGCGTTGTTGTACACAAGCCTGGCGTTTTTGGTCCGCATTTCAATCTCGATGGGTACGGTTTTAATCTCGATCAACGGTCCCATAGTTCAGGTGCTCCCTTCTTCCGTAATTCTCCTTTTCTATATGATAATACGATTAACTTAAATAGTCAAGTAGGGACTGGGATAAAATCCCGTTGCCGATCTTCAAAGCCGCGTTATAAGAGTACTGGGCCCACATCAGGGAGGTGATGGCGTCGGCGGGGTCCATGTCCTCCACGCCCACAATCTGGTTATTCAGGGTGTCATCCAGCTCCTTTAGGCGGTCCTTGTTGCTCTTCAAGAAGGCCACGTCGGCGTCCAGCTCCACGTGGGTGAGGCTCACCTTGCCCAGGGCCGTCTGCAGCTTGTCGATCATCCGGTCGATGGTGCGGGTGCTGCCGAAAAGCTCTGTGTAGTTGCCCTCCTCGTCCTTGACGCCCCAGGCCGGGGCCTTATCGTCGTCGCCCCAGGAGCCGGTGTCCTGGTCGCAGTTATAGAGCAGCTCGCCGGTCTTCTTGATGAGGCTGATGAAGTTTAGGGGGTCGCCGTCCTTATCCTTGCCATAGCCGCCGTACACCCGGCCGTCGGTGACCTGATCGTCGCTGCCGCCCAGGTACTTGAGGCCGCACAAGGCCTGGTTGAAGGCCGTGGCGGGCTTGATGTCGCCGTTTGCGTCCTCCTCGAAGCCCATGCCCAGGTCCACAAAAGTGGTCTCCTTCAGCATCTTCTGCAGCGCGTCATTGGCCTCCTTGACAGCCGCGCGGCCCTCCACGTCTTCAGTCTTACCTTTTACTTCTTCTTTGACGGTGAGGTCTGTGGGATTTTTGGCAGCATCAAAAGATTTTGCCTCCGGCGCTGTTTGAACTTCCCCTTCGTTGTTTGCTTCCAGCGTTATCTTGCCGTTTTCATAAGAAGCCGTATAGTCTTTTCCTTGGTTGTTATATTCTGCAACAAGAGCATTGATGAAGTCATCCTTATTGTCGGTGCCGTTATAGGTTGCTACGACATCTTCCAGCGCAAGTGCTTCTCCGTTAGCCTTAAACTCCAAATCAGAAACATCTATACTGTACTTCGCCTTCGCCCCGTCAAAAGCCGGGTCATTGGGGTCGCTGTCCACCTTCACGCCCCGGAAAGTCAGG
>CANRZD010000092.1 GCA_947644325.1 uncultured Clostridia bacterium | reverse complement strand
CGAAGCTGGTGCCCATGGAGCTGGGCATGACCTTGGACAAGGCCCTGAAGGGCTCCAAGGCCTTCAAAGAGAAGTACGACGGCGACGCCCAGGTACGGGCCTTAGTGGACATGGCCCGCAAGGTGGAGGGCATGCCCCGGCACACCAGCACCCACGCGGCCGGGGTGCTCATTACAGACAAGCCGGTGATGGAATACGTGCCCCTGGCCAAAAACGACGACGTGGTGGTCACCCAGTTCACCATGACGGCCATAGAGGAGCTGGGGCTCTTAAAAATGGACTTTTTGGGCCTGCGGAACCTTTCGGTCATCGAGAACGCCGAAAAGCTCATCCGCCGCCGGGAGCCTGATTTTTCCATGGAGCGCATCCCCTGGGACGACAAGGAGGTCTTCCGGATGCTGGCGGCGGGGGAGTCGGTGGGGGTGTTCCAGTTCGAGTCGGCGGGCATGACGCGGCTTCTGGTGCAGTCCCACGCCGAGGAAATAGAGGACCTCATCGCCATCATCTCCCTGTACCGGCCGGGGCCCATGCAGTTTATCCCCATGTACCTGGAGAACCGCCGGGACCCCCAGAAGGTAAAGTACAAGCACAAGCTCTTGGAGCCCATTTTGGGCGTGACCTTCGGGTGCATCATCTACCAGGAGCAGGTCATGCAGATCTTCCGGGACTTGGCGGGCTACTCCCTGGGCCGGGCCGACATCGTGCGCCGGGCCATGTCGAAAAAAAAGCACGACGTGCTGGAAAAGGAACGGCAGGTGTTCCTGCACGGCCAGCAGCGGGAGGACGGCGCCTGGGAGGTGGAGGGCTGCCTGCGCCGGGGGGTGGACCTGGGCACGGCGGAGGAGCTTTTCAGAGAGATCGAGAATTTTGCCTCCTATGCCTTCAATAAATCCCACGCGGCCTGCTACGCCATCGTGGCCTATGAGACCGCCTATCTCAAGTGCCACTACCCCAAGGAGTACCTGGCGGCCCTTTTGTCCAGCGTGCTGGGCTGGACGGGCAAGGTGGCGGAATACATCGAGGAGTGCAAACGCCTGGGCATCGCCGTGCTGGCCCCCCACGTGAATGAAAGCGACATCGGCTTTACGGTCACGGAAAAGGGCATCCGCTTCGGCCTGCTGGCGGTGAAGAACCTGGGCCGGGGGGTCATTGCTAGGCTTACGGAGGAGCGCGCCCAGAACGGGCCCTATACCTCCTTCTACAACTTCTGCCGCCGCATGGCCGGCCGGGACCTGAACCGCCGGGCCATTGAGAGCCTGGTAAAGTGCGGCGCCCTGGACGGCCTGGGCAGCAACCGCAAGGAAATGCTCCTGGCGGTGGAAAAGGTGCTGGAGAACCTGGACAGCAGCAAGCGCCGGAACATTGAGGGGCAGGTGGGCTTTTTCGACGGGCCCCAGGCCCAGGACGACGGGGACCCGGGGCTGGTGGCGGCAGAGGACTTCTCCCACATGGATAAGCTGGCTATGGAAAAAGAGGTCACGGGCATGTACCTTTCCGGCCACCCCATGGCGGAGTACGCCGCCCTCTACACCCAGGGCCGCTACGCCCGCACCGATGAGGTCCTTTTAAGCGCCCAGGCCGGGGAGGGGGAGGCCCCCAAATACAAGGACGGCCAGCGGGTGAAGATGCTGGGCATCGTCACAGAGGTGCGCAGGAAAAACACGCGCTCCGGCAGCACCATGGCCTTTGTGACCCTGGAAGACATGTACGGGGCCATCGTCGCCCTCATTTTCCCCAGCGTGCTGCAGGAGCACGGGGACAAGCTTACAGAGGGCGCTGTAGTACAGATGAGCGGGCGGCTGAGCTTTCAGGAGGAAAAGGAGCCGGAGCTGGTGTGCCTGGAGGCTGCGCCCCCGCCCTCCCTGGGCGCGGCCCCAAAGCCCGGGGGGCGGCAGGGGCTCTACCTGCGGGTGCCCTCTCAGGGCAGCGGGGCGTACCGCAAGGCCATGCAGTACATCGCAATCTTTGACGAGGGGCCCACGGACGTGTACTTCCGCTTTGCCGACACGGGAAAGCTCTTGAAGGCCCCGCCCAAGTACCGCGCCTATGTGAACGACCCCCTGCTGCGGGCCCTGGAAAAGCTTTTAGGCAAGGAAAACGTGGCCTACCGGCCAGGGGAAAAATAGGTGATTTAGGCAAAAATTTTCTGTACCCCCCTTGATAAAATTTCAAAATTTGATATAATAGACCTTGATAATAATGGCAAAGCGGGCGGACCCTCTTCGCCCCGAATTGCGTTGGAGGAAGATACAAATGGGTGCAAAAAGTATTGCAGTACTGACAAGCGGCGGCGACGCCCCGGGCATGAACGCCGCGGTGCGCGCGGTGGTGCGCTCGGGCCTGTCCTTCGGCATGAAGGTCTACGGTGTCATGCGCGGCTACAACGGCTTACTCAATGGCGACGTGAAGGAAATGAGCATGCGCAGCGTGTCTGATATCATGCAGCACGGCGGCACGGCGCTGTTCACTGCCCGCAGCCCGGAGTTCAACACCCCGGAGGGCGTGAAGAAGGCCGCCGACCGGTGCCGCGCTATGGGCATCGACGGTGTGGTGGTCATCGGCGGCGACGGCTCCTTCCGGGGTGCCAGGGACCTGTGCGGGGAGGGCATCTCCTGCATCGGCGTGCCCGGCACCATCGATAACGACATTGCCTGCACCGATTACACCATCGGCTATGATACGGCCCTGAATACCGCCATGGAAATGATCGACCGCATCCGCGACACCACCGAGTCCCACGACCGGTGCAGCGTGGTAGAGGTCATGGGCCGCCGCTGCGGCGACATCGCCCTGAACACCAGCATCGCCGTGGGCGCCATGGCTATCTTAGTGCCCGAGGTGCCCTACGACTTCCAGAAGGACATCGTGGACCGCATGAAGCTGGCCCAGAGCACCGGCAAGCGCCACTATATCATCGTGGTGGCCGAGGGCGTGGGCCATGCCCAAGAGCTTGCCAAGAAGATCCAGGAGGCCACTGGCATCGAGACCCGGGCCACCATCCTGGGCCACGTGCAGCGGGGCGGCTCTCCCACCCTGCGGGACCGGGTGGTTGCCAGCCGCATGGGCTACCATGCCGTCGAGCTGCTGTATAACGGCGCTTCCAACCGCGTCGTGGCCATGAAGGGCGAGCAGATCGTAGACTTCGACATCACCGAGGCCCTGGACATGCCCCGGGTGTTCGATGAGAACCTGTATCGGATCTCGGCCCATCTTTCTATCTGATAAACGATTGTACATTCGGGAAACCTCCGCCGCTCCCGGCTGGGCGGCGGGGTTTTTCTGTTCTGTTTGAAAAGGAGCGCCCATGGAAGAAAAGCTCACATACCGCGCCCTCAGCGGCCAACTGCAGGAAAGGATACGCCGGGACCGGGCGGAGCACTGGGAGAACCCCTGGCGCTGCCGGGAGGAGTCCGCCCTGCGCCGGGACGGGACCCGGGACGCGCCCACCCTGTGGCGGCCGGCCTTTGTGCGGGACACAGAGAAAATTCTGCACCTGCCCCTTTATAACCGCTACGCGGACAAAACCCAGGTGTTTTCCTTTTATGAGAACGACGACATCACCCGCCGGGCCCTGCACGTGCAGCTGGTGGCCCGCATCGCCCGGAACATAGGGGCCGTGCTGGGGCTGGACCTGGAACTCATCGAGGCCATCTCCCTGGGCCACGACCTGGGCCACACGCCCTTCGGCCACGCGGGGGAGCGCTTTTTGGACGAGCTTCTGCGGGAGCACACCGGCCGGTATTTTAACCACAACGTGCACAGCGTGCGGGTGCTGGACCGGCTTTTCCGCCGGAACCTGACATTGCAGACCCTGGACGGCATCCTCTGCCACAACGGGGAATTCGCCCAGAAGGAGTACCGCCCCCAGCCCCTTAAGGGCTTTGCCGCCTTTGATGAGGCCGTGGAGGCCTGCTGCACCCAGGGGGAGCCCGCCATCCGCCGGCTGGTGCCGGGCACCCTGGAGGGGTGCGTGGTGCGGGTGTGCGATATGATTGCCTACCTGGGCAAGGACCGCCAGGACGCTCTGACGGCCCACATCATCGACGAGGACACCAAGTTCACTACCCAGGCCATCGGCACCCAGAACGCCGCCATTATCAACAACATGATCGTGGACATCCTGGAAAACAGCTACGGCAAGGATCATATCCTCCTGAGCCCCGGCACCTACCAGGACATCAAGACCGCCAAGGCGGAGAACTACGAAAAAATTTATCGGAATGAAAAGGTGAACGCGGTGTACGAGAGCTCCATCCGCCCCATGTTCCGGCAGATATACGAGAAGCTGCGCAGGGACGTGAAGGAGGGCAGGGAGGGCTCGCCGGTGTTCCGGCACCACATGGCGTTTTTAGAGGAGAAGGTGCGCTGGTACGGCGGCATGGATTACCGGGAGGAGGACCCGGACCAGATCGTCACCGACTACATGGCCAGCATGACCGACGACTACTTTGTGGCCCTGCACCGTTTCCTGTTCCCAAAAAGCTCCCTGGGCATCCGCTACCACTCTTACTTTTCAGACCTTTCCCAATAAGCAAAAAGGCGAAGGACCCCTGAAGCCAGGGGCCCTCCGCGAAGGGTGATAGTGCATTTACTTTAACTGCGATTTCCGTTTATCCACCAGATCCTCCAGCTGGTCGATGATGTCCATATCCGTGACCTCCTCCAAAAGGGAGGACACCAGGCTGGGGACGGATTCCTGGCTGAAGACAGGGCTGCTTTTCACCTGCATGATGGCGTAAGCGTCCGCCGTCACGCTGGGCACAAAGGTGCGGGCATAGTTCTTAGTGCTCTGCACGAAGCCTGCCACTTCGATGGCCTTCTTCTCCAGCATGGAGTTGAGAAGGATGTGGATGGAGGCGGGCTTCCAGGTGCGGTCAGGGGTCAGCTCAATGATCTCCGAGCGGGACAGGGGGCGGTCCTCTTTCCACATCAGGTCCATGATCTCGTTCTCGGATTTCGTAAGCTTGAAGTAGGACGTTTTCACGTTTTTCATAATAGAGCACCTTCGCTTTCTTGGGAAACAGGGGTTTTACGATTTAATTAATCATAGTTCATACCGGATAAATTGTCAAGAAACTTTTTGAAAAAAACTCGATAAAACCTAAGATTTTTTGCGAAAGTCCGATACAATTTGTAAAATTGCAGTTGTTTTTTCCAAAATGTTATAAGTCCATTTTGCTGCGACTCATATTTCCCCGGTTCCGCTTAAAAAGCATTGCTCAAAAAAGGAAATGATACTTTATGGAGAATTTGATAAGTACCCTTGCAAGTGAACTTCACATAGAGCCCCGCCACGCCCAGGCCGTGGTGGAATTACTGGACGAGGGCAACACCGTGCCCTTCATCGCCCGCTACCGAAAGGAGCAGCACGGCGCCATGGACGACCAGACCATCCGCCTGCTCTCTGACCGCCTGGCCTACCTGCGGGGCCTGGAAGCCCGCAAGGGGGAGGTGCTGGCCGCCATCGAGGGCCAGGGAAAGCTCACGGAGGAGCTCTCACAGGCGGTGGCCAAGGCTTCTACCCTGGCCCAGGTGGAGGACCTGTACCGCCCCTACCGCCCCAAGCGCCGCACCCGGGCCGGCATCGCCCGGGAGAAGGGCCTGGAGCCCCTGGCAAAGGACATTCTGTCGGGCACAAATAAGCCCATAGAAGCGCTCTGCGGGCCCTATGTGGACCCGGAAAAGGGCGTGGAGAACCTGGATGACGCCCTGCAGGGGGCCAAGGATATTATCGCCGAGGACTTCTCTGATGATGCGGCCATTCGCGGCAGGCTGCGGGCCCAGCTGCAGAAGAACGGGGCCCTTGCCTCCAGCGCCGCGGTGGAGGAGGACACGGTCTACCGCCTGTACTACGACTTTGCGGAGCCCCTTAAAAAGCTGCAGAGCCACCGGGTGCTGGCCATCAACCGGGGGGAGAGGGAGGGGGCCCTGAAGGTCTCTGTGCAGCCCGGCGCCTGGGATGCCCCGGGGCTCATTCTGCGGGAGGCAGCCCGGCCCGGGCACCCCTATTATTCTGTCCTGCAGGACATCGCCCAGGACGCCTATGACCGCCTGATCTTCCCCTCTTTAGAGCGGGAGGCGCGGAACAGCCTGACAGACATGGCAAACGAGCAGGCCATCCGCACCTTCTCTTTGAACCTGCGGCCCCTGCTCATGCAGCCGCCGGTGAAGAACAAGGTCACCCTGGGCTTCGACCCGGCCTACCGCACGGGCTGCAAGCTGGCGGTGGTGGACGGCACCGGCAAGGTGCTGGAGACGGCGGTCATCTACCCCACAAAGCCCCACAACAAAACCGCCGAGGGCAAGCAGGTGCTGCGTCGGCTGTGCGGCCGGCATGGGGTCTCCTGCATCGCCATTGGAAACGGTACGGCCAGCCGGGAGTCGGAGATGTTCGTGAGCGACTTTATCAAGGAGTACGGCCATGGGGTCTCCTACATGGTGGTCAGCGAGGCCGGGGCCTCAGTGTATTCGGCCTCCAAGCTGGGGGCCGAGGAGTTCCCGGATTTCGACGTGTCCCTGCGCTCGGCGGTGTCCATCGCCCGGCGCCTGCAGGACCCTTTGGCGGAGCTTGTGAAGATCGA
>CANRZD010000091.1 GCA_947644325.1 uncultured Clostridia bacterium | reverse complement strand
TTTCTTCCCCGTGGTGGCAGCCACAGCCGCAGCCGCCTTCCTCGTCTTCGTCGTCGTCAAAGTCGAACTCCAGGGTCTCGCCGCAGCCGGGGCAGGTGATGCTGCCTTCTTCCAGCAAATCGTCGGTGAGCTGGATGATGTCGCCGCAGCTGGGGCAGGTGACCTCAAACTCCGCGCCGTCCAAGTCGTCCATGTCCCCGTGGTGGTGATGGTGGCAGTGGCAGCCGCCCTCCAGCTCATAGAAGTCCTCCTCCACGTTGCCCAGGTCCTGGTCGATCTCGTCCACCTGCTCGCTGAGCTCATCGAAACCGTCCTCCAGCTCCTCCACAGAAACGCACAGGTCGTCCAGCAGCTCAATCATGGCGTTTAAGACCTTTGTCTCCTTGGCGTTAGGGTCCAGCTCCAGGCCGTCCATCAGGCCGCGGATGTAGGAAGCGCGCTCAGAATTTGTCATGGTAGTTCCTCCTTTTGCCGCACAGGGCGGCGGTCATTGGGGTTAAACGGAGGGCCGCTCAGGCGCGCTCCATGTACTCGCCGGTGCGGGTGTCGATGCGGATGCGCTCGCCCTCGTTGATAAACAGGGGCACGCGCACCTGGGCGCCGGTCTCCAGGGTGGCGGGCTTTAAGGTGTTGGTGGCGGTGTTGCCCTTCACGCCGGGCTCGGTGTGGGTGACCTCCAGCTCCACGAAGTTGGGGGGCTCCACGCCGAAGACGTCGCCCTTATAGGAGAGCACCTTGCACACCATGTTCTCCTTGACGAACTTGAAGTTGTCGCCCAGGATGCTGCTGTTGATGGGGGCCTGCTCGTAGGTCTCGTTGTCCATGAAGTAGTAAAGGTCGCCGTCGCTGTAGAGGTACTCCATGTCCTTCCTCTCCACGAAGGCGGTGGGATACTTTTCGTCGGGGCTGAAGGTGCGCTCTGTGACCGCGCCGGTAATGACGTTGCGGATCTTGGTGCGCACAAAGGCCGCGCCCTTGCCGGGCTTCACATGCTGGAACTCGATGATGGAATACACCGAGCCGTCCATCTCAAAGGTCGCGCCGTTTCTGAAATCTCCTGCAGTGATCATATTCTAAAACCTCCAAAGTACTACGATTTTCACATACGGGCCATTGCTCTCTATCATTTTACCCTATCCCGCCCGCAAATGCAAGGGAAAAAGAAAATTAGTTGCCAAAAAGCGCCTACAGCTCTATGAGCTCCTTGGGCGAATGGGTCAGGCTGCGGCAGCCGTCTTCGGTGATGAGCAGCATGTCCTCGATGCGCACGCCGTACTTTGCGGGCACATAGATGCCGGGCTCGTCGGTAATGACCATGCCCGGGGCCGTGGGGGTCTTGTCCAGGTGGGAGAAGCGGGGCCACTCGTGTATTTCGAACCCCACCCCGTGGCCCAGCCCGTGGCCGAAGGTGCCGGGGTAGTCCTTCTCGATGATGTCCCGGGCAATCTTGTCCACGTCGCAGCAGGGCATGCCGGGCTTCACCTGCTCTATAACGGCCAGCTGGGCCTTGAGCACCGTCTCGTACACGGCCCGCTGCTCGTCAGACACCTTGCCCAGGGCCACCGTGCGGGTCATGTCGGAATGATAGCCGTCTAAAAGGGTGCCGGTGTCCATGGTGATGAAGTCGCCCTTGCGCACGGTGTTCTCAGAGGGCACCGCGTGGCACTGAGAGCCGTTCCTGCCCGCCGCCACAATGAGATCGAAGGCCACGTTTTCGGCCCCCTGTTTGCGCATGAAGAACTCGATCTCCAGGGCCAAGTCCCGCTCGGTGACGCCCTCCTTGATAAAGGGCAGGATGTGCTCAAAGGCCGCGTCCGTGATGGCCTGGGAATCCTCTATCTTCTTCACTTCCTCCGGGGACTTTATCATCCGCTGGTCCCGGATGGCGTCGTCTAAAGACTTATCCAGAATGCACTCGGCCCCGTGCTTCTCAAATGCCTCCTGGAACTTCCGGGACTGGGCCACGGAGAGCTTGTCGATCTCCAGATAGACTTCCTTTATGCCGTGCTTGTCAATGAGCTCGCAGAGGGTCTTGTTAAGGTCAGAGAAGCCCACGACCTCACAGAACTTGGCCTCATACCGGGCGGCCTCCTCATAGCGGAAGTCCATGAGAAGGTACGCCCCCTCCGCCGTCACCAGCAGGGCCCCGTCGGTGGCGGGGAACTGGGTGAAATACCGGCGGTTGCGCTCAGAGAAGATTAGGGCGGCCTTCTGCTTGTCTGTCCCTATCAGGCGCTCGGTAAGACGTTCGATGGGGTTTTTCATTTTCTTACATCCTTTCTCCCGTTGAATTTTTCCCGCAGCCCCCGCTCAAAAAACCGGCGCACCCGGAAGGTGAAGCCCTCCTCCGGCTCAATGGGCGTCAGCAGCACGGACTGCATGCCGCAGAGATTGGCGCCTATGACGTCGGTGAAAATCTGGTCGCCGACGATGGCGCAGGCCCCGCGCTTTATACCCAGCCTGCGCCGGGCCCGCAGGTAGCCAAAGGGCAGGGGCTTTATGGCAAAGCTGATGTAGTCAAGCCCGAAGCGCTCCGCAAAGGGCCCCACCCGTTTTTTATAATTGTTGGACACGATGAGGACCCGGAAGCCCTCCTCTACCATCTCACGGGCCCACTCCGCCGCGCCCTCTATGGGCGTGTGAGAGGTGTAGGTGGCGATGGTGTTGTCCACATCCAGCAGCAGGGCCTCTACCCCCATGCCCCGCAGAAACTCCGGGGTAAGGTCAGTGACCCTCCGCTTTACGGCGCTGGGCCGAAAGAATCCCATAGGCACGCTCCTTTATGTGCAGTCATGTCAATGAAAAAAGCGGGCGAAAAAGCCCGCTTTCCGTCAGAAAATAATGGAGCAGCGCTTATTTATACTTGCGTTTGCGAGCTGCTTCTGACTTTTTCTTGCGCTTGACAGAGGGCTTTTCATACGCCTCTCTCTTGCGGACTTCCTGAATGACGCCCGCCCTGGCGCACTGCTTCTTAAACCGGCGCAGCGCGCTGTCCAGCGTTTCGTTATCCTTGAGCCTGATCTCAGCCATGTATATCCCTCCCATCCGCCCAAAGGCAGGGGTCTTTGTCGTGTAGTACAACACAGATAATTATAGCCGCAAACCCCCGGCTTGTCAACCTCTAAATTCTTTCGATTTTGTAAACATTGGGCCCAGGGGGAAAAATCAGGTGACAACGGCGTGCTGCCTGCGGTAGGTATCGTTATCCTTCTTCGCCAGTTCCCGCTCTACCTGGGAAAGCTCCCGCTCCAGCTGCTCCTTTTTGGCGGGGTCCTGCTCCCGCCCGATCTGCTGAGAGAGCTTCTCCTGCTTTTCCTTCAGCCGCTTGATCTCCCGGTCTACTTTGCCGGTGTCCATGGTGGTCACGTCCCGGGCTTCCTTCTCGGGCTCCGGGGCCTTTTCCGGGTCGTCGAACTCCACCTTCGGCGCGCCGTCCTCCTGCACCACCCGGTAAAGACCGATGGGCGCGTGATCCGCCTTGTCCTCCGGCGTGTACTCGTCCGGGGCCTGCTGGGGCTTTTTAGCGGACGCCTGCTCCTGGGGCGCGGCCTGCACCTGCTCCGGGCGCTGCAGCTCCTGGGCCTTCCCTATGCCGATGCTTCCCTGTATGGCGTTTATGTTCATAAAAGAGCGCTCCCTTCTTTAACTTGTTTGCGATGTGGTCTCGGGCTCCTCTTTCTCTTTTTCCTCCGCCGGGGTGTGGTCATACTGGACCCTGGGGGTACCGTTTCTGTCATACACCCGGTAGATGCCGATGGACTCGTGCAGGGTCTTGTCCTCGGGCACATAGGTGTCAAACCCCCGCACCGGCTTGATCTGATGGGGCAGGGCCTTCAGCTCCTCCGTTTCCTGCTTTTCTTCCTCCGCGCCGGGCGCTGTATCGGGATTCATGACGGTCCCCCCTTCCTTTTCGGGAAAATCAAAAAACCTGTATTTATTATACCACAGCCCCCGGCAAGGTGTCAAGGCTAGGGCTGGCCCTTCAAGACGTCGGCCACCTCAGACACGGAGATGTAGGCGGTGGGATCCTCCTCGTGGACGATGTTCTTCATGCGGGTGATCTGGAAGCGGTTGAGCACCACGTACACCATGTGCTTATCCGACTGGGAGAAGTAGCCCTTGGCCTCTATAATGGTGAGCCCCACCCCGAACTCCTCCGAGAGGGAGGCGCAGACCTCGTCGGCCTTCTGGGTGACGATCATGGCGGCCTTGGAGCGGTCGATGCCCTCCACTAAGAAGTCCACGGTCTTCAGGGCCGCAGCGTAGGCCACGATGGAGTAAAGGGGCAGTATCCAGCTTTGAAGCAGCACGCCGCAGACGATGTAGAGCACCAGGTTATACCCCATGACGAAGGTGCCCACCGTGAAGCCCAGGCGCTTTGCGAAGATCACCGCCATGACCTCTATGCCGTCCATGGCGCCGCCGCCCCGTATGGCAAGGCCGCTGCCGATGCCCGAAATGAGCCCGCCGAAGATGGCGCACAGCAGAAGGTCCTCCCCGGCCAGAGGCGAGGCGATGCTCACGTCTACGGGCAGCACGTCGGTGATGAGCCAGGCCGAAAGGGAGTACACCGCCACCGTGTAGATGGCGCACACCGTAAAGTGGGCCCCCTGCCGCTTGTACCCGTAGAGGAACAGGGGGACGTTCAAGAGCAACAGGAAGAAGGACAGGGACAGGTAGGGCGGGGTGATCTGGGACAGCAGGATGGAGGTGCCGGAAATGCCGCTGTCGTAAAGGTCCACAGGGGCTAAGAACATGGTCACGCCGATGGCGTTGACGATGCCCGCCAGGGTCAGAAGCAAAAAGGCCTTCAGGGTGAATTTTTCTTTGGGGGTCTTGGTGTGCACAGCGCCGCCTCCTTTGGGGATAGTAGTTGGTTTCCTATTTATTATAGCAGGAAATTATGAACAAATCTACTAAAAAAAGCGAAAGCGCCCCGTAATTAGGGACGCTTTCTTAAAAAAATCCAGGAGGCTGTTACTGCAGAACAACGCCTTTTTCCCGCAGCTGGAAGGGAAGCTGCTTGTAGGGCACCATGAAGAGTTTCCAGTTCATGCCCAGGCGCTTGCCGAACTGGGACTCCAGGTCCGGGTCGCAGAGGAAGCGGGAGCCCTTGGTGTCGGTGACCTGGCACCAGGCGTGGAGGGCCCAGTAGCTCTGGAAGGTGAACTTCACATAGCCCGAGTAGGCCCGGGCTTCATAGCCCACCTTACGGGCCAGGGCGGTCATGAAGGCGGCGTAGTTGTAGCAGTTGCCCGCCCGGTTGCGGATCATTTCCTTGGCCTTCTGGTTCTCCCAGCCGGTGTCGCCGTCGTTTAAGTAGGTGTTGGCCCGGTAGTTACAGTGCTCGGCCACATAATAGTAGGCGGAATAGAGATTATCGATGGGCGCCTTGTCCTCGCTCAGGTAATTCTTGAAGATATAGGTCAGCTGGGCGTCCAGCTCGTCGTCGCCGCTGGTGTACCGGCCGTCCTTGCGAAAGCGCAGGCTGCCAATGGAAGCGTCCCGCACATAGCGGCCGTCCTTCACGTAGTAGGTCTCGCCGCTATAATACTGGGGGCCTTCCTCCCGCTGGGCTTTGGGGATGGTGTAGCTCTCCCAGGTCTCCCCCGCTTCACTCTCGGCGGGCGCGTGGGGCAGGGAGGCCTCCATAATGTCGTAATAGGCCCAGTGGGTCAGGGGCAGGTCCAGAAAGCGCAGCACCTTCCCGTCGGCGTCCAGGCGGGCCTTGTCCGCGCTGCGGCCCAGCACCCGGTTCATGATGGTGATGGCCTCGGCCCGGGTGATCTGCCGGGCAGGCCCGAAAATGCCGTCCCCGTAGCCCTTGGTCCAGCCCTTGGCAACGGCTGTGGACACGGCCTCATAGGCCCAGTGGTCCGGGGGCACGTCGGTGAAGGTCTCCTCCGACTCCACGGGCTCGTAGAACCGCGCCAAAGCCTGCACGAACTCCGCCCGGGTGATGGGGTTCACCGCGCCGAAGGTGCCGTCAGGCAGGCCCTTGAAGACGCCCAGGGCCGTGAGCTTCTGCACGTAGGGGGCAAACCAGGCGCTGGCGGGCACGTCCGGGAAGGTGAGCCCTGCCTGGGGGGCGGGGGCCGCCTCCTCCTTTAGGAGGGTGCAGATGATCTTCGCCGCCTCTGACCGGGTCAGGCTGCCCTCGGGGTTCACAAGGTCGTTGGAACCGTCTATGTAAAGGATGTGCTTTTCTGTCTCCAAGGCGGGCAGATCGGTTTCCTCTGCGGCGGCGGCCAGGGGCAGGCAGGCCAGAAGCAGCAGCGCCGCCAGGACCGCGGATAGCATACGTTTACTCAATTTTCTCATTCCTCCGTTTTTCGCGGCCTGTTCCTTTTTTCGGGAAAAATACTAAAAGTTCTAATAAGGTGTAGGTTTTTGGAGCGGACATGGGGGTTTATCCCCGGAGAAATTTCCCTGTGATTTGCAGTATAAGTGCTTGTAAACAAAAATGATTTGTGGTATAATCTACTAAAATCATATGCGGCCGGGGGCCCCGCGAAAAATTAAACATTTTTTCCTGGGCCCCCCCCCCCAAAACATGACAAACAGCGGGATTAGAGCTAAAAATAATCAT
>CANRZD010000090.1 GCA_947644325.1 uncultured Clostridia bacterium | reverse complement strand
AGCGCGTCGTGGAGCTTTACCTGACTGGCCACGTCCGCGGAGAGGATTACAAAATCCGGGGCCAGGGCCAGGACCTCCTCCAGGCTGGGCTCCTTCACCGTGCCCACCACGGCCACGTTCTCCCCCAGCTCCAGCCCCCGCTCACTGACGGCGTCCTCTGTGGCCCCCGCCAGAGTGCCCCCGGCCAGGAGCCATGTCTCGGCAAAGCTGCCGTAGAGGGAGGCCACCCGGTCCCAGCTCTCCAGAATCACCTCATGGCCCAGGGCGTCGGTAAAGGCAATGGCCGCCGGGGACGGGACCGACTCCGGCGGGGCGCCGCTGTCCGCCGGCGGCACGGCGGAACAGCCCGTGGGCCTTATCTACATCGCCCTCAGCGACGGCAAAGACACCTGGGTCACCAAGCGCAGCCCCATCGGCCGCACCAAAAGCCGGGACTGGCACCGGTACTGCGCGGCCTCCCAGGCATTGGACATGGTAAGGCGGTATCTCTTCGGCATGCCCGTGGTGGCCGACTACACCTATCAGAAGCCGAAAAATGGATGACCGAAGGGAAGTGGTGGGCCGCTTTGCCCCCACCCCCAGCGGGGGCATGCACCTGGGGAACCTGTTCTGCAGTTTGCTGGCGTGGCTGTCGGCCAAAAAGCACGGGGGCCGGGTTGTGCTTCGCATCGAGGACCTGGACGCGGAGCGCTCGAAGCTGGAATACACCCGCCAGCTGGAAAAGGACCTGCGCACCCTGGGCTTATTCTGGGACGAAGGCGGCCTGACAGAGGGGGCCCCCGGCCCCTACTGCCAGAGCCAGCGGGCCCCTTTCTATGAGGAGCAGCTGGAGAAGCTCAAAAGCTTGGGCCTTGTGTACCGGTGCTTCTGCTCCCGGGCCCAGCTGCACGCGGCAAACGCCCCCCACGCCTCCGACGGCGAGCCCATCTACCCGGGCACCTGCGCGCGCTTGAGCCCCGAAGAAGCCGACGCCCTCTCCAAGACCCGCCCCCCGGCCCTGCGCCTGCGGGTGCCCGATGAGGACATCCCCTTCACCGACCTGCACTACGGGCCCCAGCGCCAGAACTTATCGAGGGCCTGCGGCGACTTCATCCTGCGGCGCTCCGACGGGGTCTTCGCCTACCAGCTGGCCGTGGTGGCCGACGACGGGGCCATGGGCGTCACCCAGGTGGTGCGGGGCCGTGACCTTTTGAGCTCTACCGCACGGCAGCTGTACCTGTACCGCCTGCTGGGCTTCCCGGCCCCCCAGTTCGCCCACGCGCCCATGCTGCTGGCCCCGGACGGCCGCAGGCTCTCCAAACGGGACGGGGACGTGAGCCTGCCCGCCCTGCTGCAGGCGGGCTTCACCCCAGAAGACATCACCGGCCGCCTGGCCTTCTGCGCCGGGCTGCTGGAGCGCCCCCGGGCCCTCTCCCCCCGGGCGCTGCTGCCTTATTTTTCCTGGGAGAAGGTGCCCAAAGAAGACGTCTGCCTGCCGGAGGGCCTGTTCCGAAAATAAAAAAAGCCTGCCCGAGCGCGTGCCCAGGCAGGCTTTTTCTCGTTATTTCCGGGCTTCTTCCACGATCTCCCGGGACTTCCTGCACAGCTCGGTGATCTCCTCCCACCGGCCGTTTTCGATCAGGTCGGCGGTGACCATGTAAGAGCCCCCGCAGGCGCAGATGCAGGGGGCCGCGCTGTACTCGCCCAGGTTCTTTAAGGAGATGCCCCCGGTGGGCATGACCTTGAACTGGGGGAAGGGGGCGCTCATGGCCTTGATCTTTGCGAGGCCCCCGGACTGCTCCGCCGGGAAGAACTTGATAATCGAAAGCCCAAACTTCAGGGCCGCGTGGTAGTCGGTGGGGGTGGTGCAGCCAGGGTAGATGGGCAGGCCCTTTTCCTGGGCGTACCGCACCAGCTCCGGGTCAAAGCCCGGGGTGACGATAAAGCTGCCCCCGGCCTCCAGTGTCAGGTCGATGTGCTCTGTGGTGGTGACGGTGCCCGCCCCCACCAGCATGTCCGGGCAGGCCTCCCGCATAAGGCGGATGGCCGTTTCGGCCCCCGGGGCCCGGAAGGTCACCTCGGCCACAGGCACCCCGCCGGCGCACAGGGCCCGGGCCAGGGGGGCGGCGTCCCGCTGGGGGTTCGTGAGCTTTATCACTGGCACGATGCCGATTTTCGCGATCTGTTCGTTACAGTTCATAGGTTTCCCCTCCCAAATCAGTTGTCATAGGTGAGATAGGCGCCCTGCATAGGCGAGGCCGCCAGCTTCGAAAACAGGGCCAGCACGCCGGTCTTGTACTTGGGCTCCTTGGGCGTCCACTTTGCCCTGCGCTCTTCTAAGATGCGCTCCATCTCCTCCGGGGTCCTGGGCTCGCCCTTTACCCCCACGATAGCGAGCACCCGCTCCTTTACGTCCAGGCGGATCAGGTCCCCTTCCTCTACCAGGGCGATGGGCCCGCCCGCCTGGGCCTCGGGGCTGCAGTGGCCGATGACCGGCCCCGTAGAGGCCCCGGAGAAGCGCCCGTCGGTGATAAGGGCGATGCTGCGGCCCAGCTCCTTGTCAGAGGAGATGGCCTCGGAGGTGTAGAACATCTCCGGCATGCCGGAGCCCTTGGGGCCCTCGTAGCGGATGAACACCGCGTCCCCGGGCTGCACCCGGTGGTGGAGCACCGCGTCGATGCACTCCTCCTCGCTGTCAAAGGGCCGGGCCCGCAGGGTGGCGGAGAACATCTCCTTGGGGCAGGCCGTGTGCTTGATGACCGCGCCCTCGGGGGCTAAATTCCCCTTCAAGATGGCGATGGAGCCGTCTGTCCCCAGGGCCTTGTCCCGGGGGCGGATGACGTCTTCCCGGGTGACGTTTATGCCGTACTTTTTGTTGGCTTCGTCCAGCCACTTCTGGCACCGCTCATAGAAGCCGTTTTCCTTGAGCTCCGCTAAGTTCTCCCCCAGGGTCTTGCCGGTGACGGTGCGGGCGTCCAAATGCAGGCTGTCCTTTATCTCCTCCATAATGGCGGGCACGCCCCCGGCGTAGTAGAAGAACTCCGCGGGCCAGCGGCCGGCCGGACGCACGTCCAAGAGATACAGGGCCCCCCGGTGCAGCCGGTCAAAGGTCTCGCCGGTGATCTCCAGGCCGAACTCGTGGGCCAGGGCCGGCAGGTGCAGAAGGCAGTTGGTTGACCCGGAGATGGCCGCGTGCACCAAGATGGCGTTTTCGAAGCTGTCCATGGTCACCAGGTCCCGGGGGCGCATGTTGTCTTTATAGGCAAGCTGCACGGCCAGGGCCCCGGCCCGGCGGGCGTACTCTATTAGATCCGGGCTGGTGGCAGGCAGCAGGGCGCTGCCCGGCAGGGAAAGGCCCAGGGCCTCGGCCATAATCTGCATGGTAGAGGCCGTGCCGATAAAGGAGCAGGCCCCGCAGCTGGGGCAGGCGTTCTCTTTGGCCCAGTTTAAGCGCTGCTCGTCGATCTCCCCCCGCTGGTACATGGCGCTGTACATGCCCAGCTGCTCCAATGTCAAAAGCTCGGGCCCGGCGGCCATGGTGCCCCCGGTGACCACCACAGAGGGGATGTTCACCCGGGCCAGGCCCATGAGGTTGCCGGGCATGCCCTTGTCGCAACTGGCTAAGAAGACGCCCGCGTCAAAGGGGGTGGCGTTTGCCTGTATCTCTATCATGTTGGCGATCATTTCCCGGCTGGCCAGGGAGAAATTGATGCCGTCGGTGCCCTGGCTCTCCCCGTCGCAGATGTCGGTGCAGAAGTAGCGGGCCCCGTGGCCCCCCGCGGCGGCCGCGCCTTCGCACACCGCCTCCACCAGCTTGTCCAGGTGGCCGGAGCCCGGGTGGCTGTCGCCGAAGGTACTCTCCACGAAAATCTGGGGCTTTGCTAAGTCTTCTGTTGTCCAGCCGGTGCCCAGGCGCAAAGGGTCCAGCTCGGGGGCCAGGGCGCGCATTTTCTGGCTTGTCAGTTGGGGCTTTCGGGATTCCATAGGGATCGTCCTTTCTGTGTGCAGATTGCATTATTAATATCAGAATAACACGTCTATGCACCCATGGCAAGTAGCGAAAGTGACAAAAAAAGCCCGCCCTTTTTTACGGGGCAGGCTTTCTTTTTCAGAAAAGGACCCGGATGGGCCAGAACAGCACAGAGCACAGGGCCGAGAAGACCCCAAAGCCGAAGTTTAAGACGGCGCACAGGGCCTGCCACAAGAAGTGGCTGCAGGCGCCTATCAGGTCAAAAATGAAGCCGATCATAGAAAAACCTCCTTACCCTTGCTCGACAATCTTATAATACGTGCGGGCCGTGCAGGCATAGATGATGAAATAAGTGATGGCGAAGACCCCCACGCACCCCAATGTAGAAAAGAGGATCAGCTGGAAGTTCCCCATGTCCAACAGGGCCAGAATCTTTTGCAGCATGGGGAAGGCAAACCCCAGGTGCAGTAGGGCCGTCAGCAGCGGCAGAAAGAACACCAGGATGATCTGGCTGTGGATGCTCTTTTTCACCTCCGCCCGGCTCATGCCTACCTTCTGCATGATGGCAAAGCGCTTTGCGTCCTCGTACCCTTCCGAGACCTGCTTATAGTAGATGATGAGCGCCGTGCCCATAAGGAACAGGAGCCCCAGGAACATCCCCAGGAAGAAGAGCCCCCCGTAAAGGGCGAGAAAGTCCTCCCGGGCCCCGGCGGCGCTGTCGGTCATCAGGGCGTCGAACTCCACGCCCGCTTTGGGGAAATCGGACTCCACCCGGCCGTCAAAAGCATTTGAAAAGGCCTTCAGCTCCTTATCATCCTCACCAATGTCAAAGTAGAAGTAGTGGGTGGCGTCATTGAGCCGCAGGTCCTCCGCCTGCTCCTTTGTCAGCACCGAGAGGATGGCTTCCTCGTCCGGGAAGATGAGGGCGTAGGTCTCGTAGATCAGAGAATTGATGGCCCCCTCCAGCCGGTAGTCGATGCGCCGCACAGAGAAGCTCTGGCCGCCTACCTCCAGGGTGTCCCCAGGGTAGGTGCCCCGGGGGTCGGCCATAAGGACCTCCCCGGGGGCCATGGTCTCATTGCGGCCGGTGTCCCGGTTAAATTCTTCCAGGGTGCAGGCCTGTATCACCGCGTAGGTGTTGGAGCAGGTCTCGTCAAAGGACAGGCGGCTGCCCACCCGGGCGGTAGTCCAGTAGCGGGCGGTGAACTGGAAGGCGTCCTGGGGGGCAAGGCCCAGTTTTTGGGCTTCCTCCTCCATGATGGCCTCCACGGCCTCTATGGCGGCCTCGTTGGGGGCCCGCAGGGTGATGGAGAAATCCCGGGGGTAGCGGTCGTGTATGATGCCCTCCAGGCCCGTATAGAGGGAGTAGGTGGTGGAGACCGTCACCAGCAGGCAGGTGGAGAGGATGCAGATGGAGGCAAGGCCCGCGGCGTTCTGCTTCATGCGGTAGAGCATGCCGGAGACGGCGGTGAAATGCCGGGTCTTGTAGTAGAAGCCCTTGTTTTTCTTTAAGAGCTTCAAGAGGGCGGTGATGCCCGTCATAAAGAGCAGGTAGGTGCCTAAGATCACTAAGATGACGGCGATAAAGAAGAACATCAGCGCCTCGATAGGGGACTGGATGGTGACCGCCAGATAGTACCCGCCCCCCAAAAGCACCACCCCTAAGACAGCGAAGAACCAGTGGGCCTTGGGCTCTTTCTCCCCGGCGTCGCTGCCGTGCAGCAGCTCGATGGGCTTCGAGAGCTTCACCTGCAGCACGTTATAGAGCGTAAGGCAGAAGAAGATGGCCAGAAACAGCAGGACCGTAGACCCCACCGCCCAGGGCGGCACCAGGAAGGCAATGGGCACAGCGAGCCCCAGCACCTTGCCCAGGGCCAGGAACAAAATCTTTGAAAAGAGGATGCCCAGGGAAAGGCCCAGTACCAGAGTGCACAGGGCCGCTAACAAAGTCTCCGCGAAGATGACCCGGCCGATGTGGCGCTTCTCCATGCCCAGGATGTTGTAGAGGCCCAGCTCTTTCTTGCGGCGCTTCATGATGAAGCTGTTGGTGTAAAAGAGGAACAGGACCGCGAAGATGCCTATGACATAGGTGCCAAGCTCCATCATGGCCCCCACGGAGTTGCCGCCGTACATGGCGTCCCGGTCGATGCCCGCCCCCAGGGCGTAGAGCATGTAGAACATCATGCACACGCCGGTGGAGGACAGCACGTAGGGCAGGGTGACCCGGTAGTTCTTCCGCAGGTTCGCCCAGGCCAGCCGCCAGTAAAGGCCCTTAGTCATGATAAGCGCCCCCTTCCTCCGCCCGGGTGGCCAGCACGGTGAGGGTGTCGGAAATCTTCTGGTACAGCTGGTCGCTGCTCATGTCCCCCCGGTACAGCTGGTGGAACACCTGGCCGTCCTTGATAAAGAGCACCCGCCCGGCCTTGCTTGCCGCCTGTATGGAGTGGGTGACCATCAGAATGGTCTGGCCCTGTTTGTTGAGCTCCCCGAAGATCTGGAGGATCTGCCCGGCGGAGCGGGAGTCCAGGGCGCCGGTGGGCTCGTCGGCCAGAAGGAGCTGGGGCCGGGTGATGATGGCCCGGGCAATGGCCGTGCGCTGCTTCTGCCCGCCGGAGACTTCATAGGGGAACTTCTGCAGGATGTCTGTGATGCCAAGGCCCCGGGCGATGGGCTCAAGGCGCTGGTGCATCTCGTCGAACTTTTTTCCCGCCAGCACCAGGGGCAGGAAGATGTTGTCCT
>CANRZD010000089.1 GCA_947644325.1 uncultured Clostridia bacterium | reverse complement strand
TGGTGGCCCAGAACATCACCGACTACGAGCTGTATACCGACAGCGCCAACAACCGCATCATCGTGCGCTTCCCCTGGAAGAGCGACGAGACGGACTTTGACCCGGAGAACGCCATCAACGAGCTCTCCGCCACGGCCCTTCTGACCTTCCGGGAGGGCATGGAGTATGAGAGCATGGACTACGGCGCGGACGGCCAGCCGGTGTACACCACTCCGGCGGGCACCACGGCGGAGACCATCATCTTAGAGGGCGCGGACGTGGTGAAGGCCGAGCCCGCCGTGCAGCAGGACGAGCAGACCGGCGCCACCCAGTACGTTGTCTCTTTGGAGTTCAGCGAGGAGGGCAAAGAGAAATTTGCCGAGGCCACCGGGCGGCTCCTCAATCAGACCATCTCCATCTGGATGGACGACGTGATGATCTCTTACCCCACTGTCAACAGCGTCATTACCGACGGCAAGGGCGTCATTACGGGCAATTTCACCAGTGAAGAGGCCACCCAGCTGGCGGCGAAGATTCAGGCGGGCGCGCTGCCCTTCGCCCTGGAGACCTCGAACTTCAACGCCCTGGCCCCCACCCTGGGCACCAACGCCTTAAACGCCATGATGATGGCGGGCATCATCGCCTTTATCGTGGTGGCGGTGCTGATGATCGTGTGCTTCCGGCTGCCGGGTGTGGTGGCGGTCATCACCCTGGCCGGGCAGATGGGCATCTGCTTTGCGGCCATCACCGGATTCTTCCCCAATATGAATTCCTTTACCATGACATTGCCGGGCCTTGCGGGCCTCATCCTCTCCATCGGCATCGGCGTGGACGCAAACGTCATCACCGCCAGCCGCGTGCGGGAGGAGCTGCTGGCCGGAAAGACACTGGACGGCGCTTTGCAGAAGGGCTTCCAGAACAGCTTCTGGGCCATTTTTGACGGCAACATCACCACGGCCATTGTGGCGGTGATGCTCATGGGCGTCTTCGGCCCCAGCAATATCCTGTCCCTCATCTTCGGCGAATCCACCACGGGCTCCATCTTCTCCTTCGGCTTCACGCTGCTGGTGGGCATTATCGCGAACTTCGTCATGGGCGTTTTTGCCGCCCGGCTCATGACCCTGTCTTTGGCGGGCTTCAAGTGCCTGCACAAGCCCTGGCTCTTCGGCGGGCCCAAGGAGGGCGGGGAAACCGGCAAAAAGGCCAAGTCCATGGATTTTATCGGAACCCGCAAGACTTTTTATATCATCTCCGGCGCGGTGATCGCCGTGGGCGTCATTGCCAGCGCTGTTATCGGCCCGAAGCTTGACATCCAGTTCGCGGGCGGCGCCATGATCCGCTACAGCGTAGAGGGCACCGGCGTCACCGGCGACGCCATTGCCCAGACCATACAGGACAAGCTGGGCAAGAGCTGCTCCGTGTCCCTAAACACCGACATGAGCACCGGGGCCGAGCAGGCCACCCTGTCCTTCTCCGGCAATCAGAGCATGACCCCCGACGAGCAGAAGGAAGTGGAGTCCACCCTGTCCGACGCCTTTAGCGACGCCACCTTCACCCTGCTGGAGTCCAACTCCGTAGATGCCACCATGGGCGCCAAGTTCTTCCAGAAGTGCCTGGTGTGCTTCGCCCTGACGGCGGTGCTGCTGCTTGTGTACATCGCCCTGCGCTTCAAGAAGATCGGCGGCCTGTCCGCGGGCCTTACGGCCATTGTGGCATTGCTTCACGACGTGCTCATTTCCTTCTGTGTGTTCGTGGTCTTCGGCATGCCCATAAACGACATCTTCATCGCGGTGGTGCTCACCATCCTGGGCTACTCCCTTAACAGCACCATCGTCATTTACGACCGCGTCCGGGAGAATAAGCGCAAGCTGGGCTCCCGCGCCGCCCTTAACGACATCATGAACGAGAGCCTCAACCAGACCCTGGGCCGCACCATCCTCACCAGCCTGACCACATTCCTGGCCCTGGTGGTGGTGCTGGCGGTGGCCGGGGTGTACTCCATCAGCAGCGTCATTTCCTTCTCGCTGCCCATGATGGTAGGCGTGGTGGCTGGCTGCTTCTCCTCCCAGTTCATCGCCCCGAACCTCTTTGCCGCCTGGCAGGCACGGGCCCTGGAGAAAGAGAAAGCATCCCGTTAAAACGTAAAAGAAACGAAAAGAGGGCCCCGCGGCACAGGCTGCGGGGCCTTTTCCCGTCTTCTTACACCTGCACCTGGGCGTGGGAGAAGCCCTGGGCGTCCCGGGTGACCTGGATGCGGGCGGGGATGCGGGAGCGGAGCTCTGACACATGGGAGATGACCCCGATGAGCCGCCCCCCCGAGCGCAGCTCTGACAGGGCCTTCATGGCCATGTCCAGGGTCTCGGCGTCTAAAGAGCCGAAGCCCTCGTCGATGAAGATGGACTCCAGCTCCACGGCCCCGGCGTGGCTCTGCACCACGTCGGACAGGCCGAAGGCCAAAGACAGCGACGCCAAAAACTGCTCGCCCCCCGAAAGCGTCTCAATGGACCGGGGCAGCATAGAGGCCCCGTCCAAGACCTCCAGGTCCAGGCCCCCGTAGGCGTTGCCGCCCTTGGGGGCGTCCATAAGCCGCAGGGCGTAGCGGCCCCGGGTGAGCCGGGAGAAAAAGTGGTTGGCGCTGACCAGCACCTGGTCCAGGGTCACGCTGAGCACGTACTGCAGAATGGGCATCTTCTTGGGGTTTGCCCCCGACAGGAGCCGTGAGAGCTTCGCCACCCGCCGGTACTGCCCGTCCAAGGCCGCCAGGCGCCCCTGCAGCCCCTCCATCTGGGAGAGGGCCTCCCGGCCCGCCTGCAGGCGCTCCCCGGCCTGGGCAAGCTCCTCTGCCGCCTGCCGGTCGGCCTGCTCCCTCTCCTCCACCTGCCGGCGCAGCCCGGCCAAATCCGGGGGGGAGGCCCAGGGCACGGGGAAGCTATGAAGGTCCTCCCGGGCCTTCCCAAGGGCCTGCTCGCTGAGCTTTTTGGCCTCTCCGGCCCGGGCCAGGGCGGCGTCCGCGGCCTCCGCTTCTTTCAGAAGCGCCCCCGCCTGTTCCTCCAGCCGCTGGTACTCCGCCTGCTTTTCCTTCACCAGCCGCTCAAGCTCCCCGGCGCTCTCCTTGATGTGGACGTCCAAAAGCTGCCGTTCCAGTTCCCGTACCTGGGCCCCCAGGGCCGAGGTCTCTTCCCGGGCCCTGGCCCATTCCCCGCTGAGCCGCTCCTTTTCCCCCCGCAGCTCCTCCAGCCTTTCCCGGGCCTTTGGCAGCCGTTGTGCGTCGCGGCGGGCTTCTTTTTCCGCTTTTTGGGCGGCTTTCAGGGATTTTTCCAGCTCCTCCCGGGCGGGGGGCTCCCCCTGCCACAGGGCCCGCTGTTCCTTTAGGGCAAGCTCCGCCTGCTCCAGGGTCTTTTCCGCCGCCTGGACCCGGGCTTCCGCAGCCTGGGCATCTTTGCGGGCTTTTTTCTCCGCGGCCCGCAGGTTTTCAAGGTCCTGCCCCTCCATCACGTGCCCCGCTCCCCGGGCGGGCTGTGGGTGATGGGTGGCCCCGCACACCGGGCAGGGCGCGCCCTCTGTAAGCAGCTGGGAGAGCTCCAGGGCGGCGTTCTGCCTGCGCAAGGCGTCCTGCTCCTCCAGCTGGCCGGTGAGGGCCCGGGCGCAGGCGGCCTTCTCCCCGGCGTCCTTTTGGGCCCGGGTAAGCTGGGCCTGGGCCTCTGCGAGGGCGCTGTGGCGCTTCTGAAGCTCCAGCCGGTCAGAAAGGGCCTTCTCTATGCGCCCCCGCTCCTCTACTAAAGTGGGCAGGCGCTGGGACTCCTTCTGGTACTGGCTCTCGAAGGCCGCGCCCTTTTCCAGGCGCTCCGCTATTTCAGTAAGAGCCTTTTCCAGCTCCCCGGCCCGGGCCCTTTGGGCAGAGAGCTCCTCCCTGGCCTTTTTGGCCTTCTGGGCCATGGCGTCAATCTGCCTTGCCTGCTCCAGCCGGGCCGTCAGGCGGGCTTCCTCCTGGGCACAGGACAGGGCCCGCTCCCGCAGGGCGGCGGCTTTCTCCCGGGTTTTCTGGGCCTGGGGGGCCTGGGCCTCCAGGGCCTGCAGGCGGGCAAGGGCTTCTTCCCAGCTTTTCTGGGCCAGATTTTCGGCCAGCTGCAGCTGGGCGTGGGCCTCCCGCACAGATAAGAGGCCCTTGAGCTCCCGCAGTTTCCCGCGCCCTTCCTCCGCCTGGCTTTTAAGAAGGAGCAGCTTTTCTTCCCGCTCCTTTAGCGTCTGGGCATAGGCCCCCGGGCTCTCGGCCCCGGCGTGCTCCAGCATGGCGCGAAGGGAGAAATCCAGCCGGCCGCTTTCTTCCTCCAGCTTCTTGGTGGGCTGAGTGAAGGCATACCCCCGGGATTTACAAATATCGGCGGGAAAAAGCGTGCGCCGAAACACCCCCAATTACTGGGACCCGGCCCGCAGGAGCCGCAGGAAATCCCCCTGGGGCAGCACGGCTACCTGGGAAAACTGGCTGCGGTTCAGGTGCAATAAGGCCTCGGCCCGGCGGGTGACGGCCCGGGGGGCGGCGCTGCTCTCCAAAAGCTTCGGGCCCGCCTCCTCTAATTGGAAGCACTGGTGGCTGTCGTGGGCCACGGGGGCTCCGGTGCGGCGGTTTATGGTGAAGGAGCGCTCCCGCCGGAAGCGGTAGGCGGCGCCCTGCAGGGCAAAGTCGAACTCTACGAAAGTTGGGGTCTCGGGCCCGGCGCTCATGCAGCGCATGCCGGAAAAATCCCGCCTGCCCCCGGTGGCCTCGCAGTAGAGGGCAAAGCAGGCGGCGTCCAAAAGGGAAGTCTTGCCGCCGCCGGTGGGCCCGGTGATGAGAAACAGCCCCCCTTCGTCAAACCGGGTAAAGTCGATGTCCACCCGCTCTAAATACGGCCCGAAGGCCTGGGCGGAAAGCCGCAGGGGCCTCATGGGCGCACCTTCCCCAGCACTTCTCTGAAAAGGCGCAGGTCTTCTTCCTCCGGGGCCTCTCCGCTTACCTCCCGGAAGAAGGCCTCGAACACCGCGTCCTCCCCGGCGCCCTGGAGCTTACGGGCCCGCTCTCCGGCCGTGGCCGTGAGCCACTGGCTGCGCACCGCCAGAAGATTGGGGTAAAAGGGCCGCAGGCGCTCGCTGGCCAAGAGCACCGGGGCCTTGTCGGTGAGCTCCAGCTCTACGTAGTCTTCGCAGGGGCGCTCTTCCCCGGCCCGCAGAAGCCCCGAGAGCTTCCGCACGTCCCGGGGGGGCGCGGTTTCCCGGTGCTCTATGGAGAAGCTTTCCCCGTCCCAATTAAGGGACAGAAAGCCCTTTTTCTGCCCCGCCTCGTCCAAAGAGTACTTTAAGGGTGTGCCCGAGTACCGGGCCTTTTCCCCGGCCCGCTGAGGGCCGTGCAGATGGCCCAGGGCGGCGTAATCGAAAGCATCAAACAGCGCGGGCGGCACCTGCCCGCTGCCCCCCACGTAAGAGCCGCTTTCCGAGTCGCTGACAGAGGCCCCGGCGCAGAAGCAGTGGGCCATGAGCACGTGGGCGGCCCCCGGCACAAAGAGGGGCCGGGCCCGCTCTATGAGCTTTTCCATACAGGCGGCTTCCCCTCTTAGGGTCTCGTCCCCCAGAAAGGCCCGGGCGGCGGGGGGGTCAAAGAAGGGGAGGGGGAAGACCTGCACTTTAAGGCCTTCTTCCTCTATGAGCACCGGGCGGAGGAAATCTTCCAAGGCCGTGCAGAAATACACCCCGCTTTTGCGCAGGGCCCCCTTTAAGAGCGCCATGCGCCCGGCGCCGTCGTGGTTGCCGGAAATAACAAGCACCTTCACCCCCAGCTCCATAAGCTGGGAAAGGGTCTCGTCCAGCAGGGCGATGGCCTCCGGCGGGGCCACGGGGCGGTCGTATACGTCCCCGCACAGCAGCAGGGCCGCGGGCTTCTCCCGCTTTACGGCGGGCAGCAGGGCGTTTTCTAAGAACCACCGCTGGTCCCGCAGCAGGCTGCGGCCGTAGAGCATCCGGCCCAAATGCCAGTCTGAGGTGTGGAATATGCGCAAAATGGGCACCTCTTTTCAGAAATATTCAAAAATTCCGCCTTTTCTTTTCTCGAATAAAATAGTATACTAGTAAGGAAAGGCTCTCTGCCCTTATTGTACCACAGAGCCCCGCACACCGCAAGAAAGGATGAACCCCATGAAAATAAAGAAACTGCTGGCCGCATTGCTTGCGGCGGCCCTGGTGCTGTCCGCCGCCATGCCCGCCTCGGCCGAGGGCTTTGCCTTCAACTGGGACCAGGACACCAACACCGAGCCCCACTGCAAGTCCATCCTCATGCTGAACCTGGACACGGACACGGTGGTGTATACCTTAAACCCCGACGAGCGGATGTCCATGGCGTCGCTGACGAAGATTATGAGCTATATCATCGCCTACGAGACCATACCCGACATCGAGAACACGGTCATCACCGTGCCCCAGAGCGTGGAGGACGAGCTGGAGGGCACCGGCAGCTCTCTGGCGGATATCTCGGTGGGGGAGGAGCTCACGGGCCTGCAGCTTCTGTACCTGATGATGGTGCCCTCCGGCAACGACGCGGCCCTGACCTTGGCAAAGTATGTAGACTCCCTCTACGCCCAGGGCGTCATAAAGCCCCAGGAGGAAGACCCCCAGCAGGGGGGCGCTGAGCCCGGCACGGACGACCCCCAGACGGCGGGCATGGCGGACACGGAGGGCTTCTCAGAAGAGGGGGAAGGCGAAGGGGGCGAGGACTCTGATGAGTACGCCGGGGACCCGGCGGGCTAC
>CANRZD010000088.1 GCA_947644325.1 uncultured Clostridia bacterium | reverse complement strand
TGCCCCATTGCCGTGCCCGCCGTAAAGGACGGGAAGCTCGTCATAGACGACGCCTGCAACCACTGCGGCCGCTGCGTGGGCAAGTGCCCCTTCGGGGCCGTGGAGGGCTTTGTGCCCGGGTACCGGGTCTACATCGGCGGGCGCTGGGGCAAGAAAGTGGCCCACGGCCGGTATCTCGACAAGGTCTTCACGGACAAGGAGGAAGTGCTGGACGTGATCGAAAAGGCCATCCTTCTGTTCCGGGAGCAGGGCCAGACCGGCGAGCGCTTTGCCGACACCATTGCCCGGCTGGGCTTTGAGAACGTGCAGGAGCAGCTGCTGTCTGACGGACTCCTCTCCCGCAAGGAAGAGAACCTCTCTGCCCAGAAGCACCTGACCGGCGGCGCTACCTGCTGATTTCCCAGGAAATACGCGCCTGCCCCCCGGCTGACCCCCGGAGGGCGGGCGCTTTTTCATGGGCGAAAAAACGCCTGCGCTCTTGTATCCGGGGGCAAAATATGCTATAATACCCCCATCGCTCCCAAAAGGAAATCCAGTAAAAGGAAGAACCCTTTATGAACCATAGATTTGCCTGCGACTGCCACAACCACTCCGCCTGCTCGCCGGACGGCCGCGATGCCATAGAGGCCATGCTGCAGCGGGCCGGGGAGCTGGGGCTATATGCCTATACCCTCACCGACCACTGTGAGTGCCAGAAATTCGAAGAACGCTATAAAGCCCGGGTGGAAAACGCCTGGGAGAAGATGGGCAAGGCCCAGCCCCCACAGGGCCTGCGCTTTTACCGGGGGATCGAATTGGGCCAGCCCAACCAGGACACCCGGGCCGCGGACCGGGCCTTAGAGGGCCGGGGGTACGACTTTGTCATCGGCTCTGTCCACAATATCCGCGATTTCGAAGATTTCTTCTTTCTGGACTACGCCGGGGCCCCGGAAGGAACCATCGACTCGCTGCTGGCCTCTTACTGGCAGGAGCTCATGGAGATGATCGCCTGGGGGGATTTCGACACCCTGGGGCACCTGACGTACCCTTTGCGCTACATCCAGGGGGAGCACGGGATAGAAGTGGACCTTCATAAGCACGGGGAGGCCATAGACGGGGTGCTCTCGGCCCTCATAAAGGCCGGGAAGGCCCTGGAGGTGAACACCTCGGGCCTGCGCCAGAAGATCGGGCGCACGCTTCCCGACCTGCCCCTTCTCATGCGCTACCGGGAACTGGGGGGGAAACTCGTGACCCTGGGCTCTGACGCCCACTGTACGGAGGACCTGGGCAAGGGCATCGATGAGGGCATAGAGGTTTTGAAGGAAGCGGGCTTTAAGGAATTTGCCCTGTACGAGCAGCGCCGGCCGCGGATGCTGCCGCTGGAATGAAGATGGAAAGGATGGTATCAGTATGCAGAAGGAACAGCTTTTAGAGCTTTTACAGGACGACGGGAAGCTGACCCCGGCCCAGCTGGCCGTTATGGTGGGGGAGCCGGAGGAGGAAGTGAAAAAGGCCCTTATCCAGTATGAAAAGGAGGGCGTTATCAAGGGGTACCACGCCCTCATCAACTGGGAGCGCACCCAGACCCAGAAGGCTGCCGCGCTGATCGAGCTGCGGGTGACGCCCAAAAAGGACACGGGCTTTGACGAAATTGCCGGGCGCATCATGAACTTTCCGGAGGTGGAGAGCGTGTATCTCATGTCCGGGGGGTTCGACCTGGCGGTGACCGTATCGGGCCGCACCATGCAGGACATCGCCATGTTCGTGGCAAAGCGGCTCTCCACCATCGACGGGGTGCTGTCCACGGCCACCCACTTCGTGCTGACCAAGTATAAGGACGGCGGCGTGGTCTTTGCCAGCGACTACGAGGAAATCGACGAGAGAGGGAGTAATTTGTGTGATTGAGCTGGATAAGCTGGTGAACCCCACCATCAAGCAGATAAAGCCCTCTGGCATACGGAAGTATTTCGACATCGCCAACGAGATGGAGGACGTGATCTCCCTGTCTGTGGGCGAGCCGGACTTCCACACCCCCTGGCATATCCGGGAGGCTGGCATCGAGAGCCTGGAAAAGGGCCGCACCCGCTACACCCCCAACCGGGGCTTTGCCCTGCTGCGGGAGGAGATCGGGAAGTTTATTTTCCGGCACTACGGGGTGGAGTACGCCCCGGAAACGGACATACTGGTAACAGTGGGCGGGTCAGAGGCCATCGACCTGTGCATGCGCTGCGTGCTGAGCCCCGGGGACGAAGTACTCATCCCCCAGCCCAGCTTCGTGTGCTACGAGCCCATTGCCCGCATGGCCGGGGGCGTGCCGGTGATTATCGAGACAAAGCCGGAAAACGGCTTCCGGCTGATGCCCGAGGAGATCGAAGAAAAGCTCACGGAAAGGACAAAGCTCCTGGTCCTCCCCTACCCCAACAACCCCACCGGGGCCGTCATGCGCCGGGGGGACCTGGAGGCCATTGCGAAGGTTGTAGAGAAGCACGGGCTTCTGGTGCTCTCAGATGAGATCTACGCCAGCCTCACCTACGGGGAAGAAAAGCACGTGTCCTTTGCGTCCCTGCCGGGCATGAAGGAGCACACGGTCTTAGTGAACGGCTTCTCCAAATCCCACTCCATGACCGGGTGGCGCTTAGGCTACGCGGCGGGGCCCACCCAGCTCATAGGGCTCATGACGAAGCTGCACCAGTTCGCCATCATGAGCGCCCCCACCACCAGCCAGTACGCGGCCATAGAGGCCATGCGCCACGGGGACGACGACATGGAATACATGCGGGGCCAGTACGACATGCGCCGCCGCCTGATTTTGGACGGCTTAAACAAGCTGGGCCTCAAGTGCTTTGAGCCCGAGGGGGCCTTCTACGTGTTCCCCTCCATCAAGTGCACGGGGCTCACAAGCGGCGAGTTCTGCGAGAGGCTCATCTACTCGAAGCACGTGGCCGTGGTGCCCGGGGACGCCTTCGGGGCCTGCGGCGAGGGCTTCCTGCGCATCTCCTACTGCTATTCCGTGAAGCACATCACAGAGGCGCTGGAGCGCATGGAAGCGTTCCTTTCTGAGCTATGAGAGAGCGGGTATGGCTGGGCCAGCGCCCCGGCTACCAGGGAGAGGGGCTCTTTGAAAAAATAAACGAGGCCTTCGAGGCCCTGGGCGTGTACGATGAGATAAAGCCCGGCATGACCGTGGTCTTAAAGCCCAACCTCATCCAGCGCTCGAAGCCCCAGGCGGCCATCTGCACCCACCCGCTCTTTACGGCGGCGGTGGGCCGGTGCGTCAAGCGGGCCGGGGGCCGGGTGCTCATCGCCGAGAGCCCCGGGGGGCCCTACACCCCGGCGGTGATGAAGGCCATCTTCAAGGGCTGCGGCTATACGGACATGGCCGAGGCAAACGGCTTTGCCCTTTACACAGAGTGCAGAAGCCGGGAGGTTTCCCTGCCCCAGGCCCAGCGGTGCCGGCAGGTCTCTATACTGGAGCCCTTCCTTTCGGGGGATTTCATTATTAACCTGCCGAAGCTCAAGACCCATGGCATGGTGGGGTACTCGGGGGCGGTGAAGAACATGTTCGGCGCGGTGCCCGGCCTGCAGAAGCCCGAGGTCCACTGCCGGTTCCCGGAAAAGGAGGATTTCTCCAAGGCGCTGGTGGACATCTGCGCTTTCCTTTCTCCCCAGCTCTCTGTTATGGACGGCATATGGGCCATGGAGGGCGACGGCCCCACCGGGGGTACCCGGCGGGAGGCGGGGCTAATGGGGGCGTCTTTTAGCCCCTACGCCCTGGATGTGTGCATGGCAGAGCTTGCGGGCTTTGCAGCCCAGCCGCTGCCCATGCTGGCGGAGTGCGCCCAAAGGGGCCTGGGCCCTAAAACGACGGAAGAGATCGACCTGCTGGGCAGCCCCCAGGAGCCTGTGCGCTTTCGCAAGGCAAGGGCCGCCAGCACGGATTTTATAGACAAGCTGCCCGGGCCCCTGCGCCCGGCGGCAAAAAGGTGGAGCACACCCTGGCCAAAGATTGGGAAGGGGTGTATCGGTTGCGGCAAGTGCGCCGAAAGCTGCCCCAAAAAGGCCATCGGCATAAGAGAAGGGCGGGCAGAGATCGACTATTCGGCCTGCATACGCTGCTTCTGCTGCCACGAGATGTGCCCCAAACATGTGGTGGGGGTCCGGCGGCTGGGCCTGTTCCGGTGGTAAGCCCCCAAAAGGAGTTTCGAAAGCTATGAAAATAAGAGCATACGCAAAGGTGAACCTGACACTGGACATCACAGGCAGGCGGGAGGACGGCCTGCACACCCTGGACACGGTGATGCAGAGCGTGGCCCTTTGGGATGAGATAGAGCTGACCCCCGGGGGCCTGCCGGGCATCCGGGTCCAGTGCAGCCGGGACTACATCCCCGTGGACAACGGCAACACCGCCTACCGGGCGGCCCAGTACTTCTTTCGGAAGATCGGCCGGCAGAACGAGGGCCTGACTATCGCCATCAACAAGCGCATACCCAGCCGGGCGGGCATGGGCGGGGGCAGCACCGACGCCGCCGCCGTGCTGCGGGCGCTGAACAATATTTACGGGGCGAACCTGCCCATAGAGACCCTGTGGGAGCTGGCCACCCGGGTGGGCGCGGACGTGCCCTTCTGCGTGAAGGGGGGCACCTGCCGGTGCACGGGCATCGGGGAGGTTATTGAGCCGGTGGCTGAGCTGCCCAACTGCTTTTTTGTCATCTGCAAGCCCCCGGCGGGCATGAGCACCCTTAGGGCCTACGCCCTTTTGGACCAGTACCCCATGTCCCGAAACTTTGGCACCCAGCGCATGGTGGACGCCCTGGAAAAGGGGAACCTTGTGAAAATCGGCCAGTGCCTGCAGAACCGCTTCGAGGAGACGCTGCGGCTGGTGCAGGTGCGGGACATCAAGAAGTCGCTTCTCTCCGCCGGGGCCCTGGGGGCCGTCATGACCGGCAGCGGCTCCGCGGTGTACGGCGTCTTCGACACGGAGGCCGCCGCCAGAAGCGCCGCCCAGCTGCTCACCAGCAAGGGCAAGGTGTACGTGACACGGCCCCTGCGGTCCTGTGAGATACGTTAATTCTTCCAAATAGGAAAGGGGAAATCGAACATGAAGAAAATCAGAATCGCTATTGCCGGCTACGGCAACCTGGGCCGGGGGGTGGAAAGCGCCGTGGCCCAGTCCGCCGACATGGAGCTTGTGGGCGTGTTCACCCGCCGGGACCCGGCTTCTCTGCACACAAAGACCGGGGTGCCCGTCTGCAAAATGGAAGAGGTGCCTGAGAAGGCTTCCGGCATCGACGTGATGATCCTCTGCGGCGGCAGCGCCAACGACCTGCCCGCCCAGACCCCGGAGCTTGCAAAGTACTGCAATGTCATCGACAGCTTCGACACCCACGCCAAAATTCCCGAGCACTTCGCAAACGTGGACAAGGCCGCCAGGGAGAGCGATCACCTGGCCATCATCTCCGTGGGCTGGGACCCGGGGCTTTTCTCCTTAAACCGCTGCTACGGCCAGGCGGTGCTGCCCCAGGGCAAGGACTACACCTTCTGGGGCAAGGGCGTGAGCCAGGGGCACTCGGACGCGGTGCGCCGCATACCCGGCGTAAAGGACGCCCGCCAGTACACCATCCCCGTGGACGAGGCCCTCACGCAGGTGCGCCAGGGGAAGACCCCGGACCTTACCACCCGGCAGAAGCACACCCGGGAGTGCTTCGTGGTGGCGGAGGAGGGCGCGGACACCGCCGCCATCGAGACCGCCATCAAGACCATGCCCAACTACTTTGATGAGTACGACACCACGATACATTTCATTTCTCAGGAAGAGCTCGATAGAGACCACAAGGGCATCCCCCACGGGGGCGTGGTGTTCCGCTCGGGCGTGACGGGCCTGGAGGGCGAAAACCACCACGTGGTGGAGTACAAGCTCACCCTGGACTCGAACCCGGAGTTTACCGCCAGCGTGCTGACGGCCTACGCCCGGGCGGCCTTCCGCCTGGGGCAGCAGGGCCAGACCGGCTGCAGGACCGTGCTGGACATTGCCCCGGGCCTCTTGCACCCCCAGGGCCCGGAGGAGCTGCGGAAGAATTTGCTGTAAATCATGTCTACGGAGCGTAGGGTTTTAAAAATCCTACGCTCCGTGCCTGTTAAAGCAGGGAAAAGCCGCTATAATGGGAAGGTAAAGGAGGAAAGCATGGACCAAATCAAGCCCGGGCGGTTCATCGCCCAAGAGCGCAAACCAAAAAACTACCCCCAGCGCCAGCTGGCCGACCGCCTGGGGATAAGCGACAAGACCGTATCGAAATGGGAGCGGGGAAACGGCTTCCCGGACGTGTCGCTGCTGCTGCCCCTGTGCGGGGAGCTGGGCATCACCGTCAACGAGCTGCTGGCGGGGGAGCGCGTAGCAAAGGAGGATTACAAAATGAAAGCGGAGGAAACCATGGTAAACTTAGTGAAGGAAGCCCAGGAAAGCAAAAAAAAGATCGTGCTGGCGGCGGTGGTAGTGCTCATCGCCCTTCTGCCGGCGCTGACCCTTATTATATTGTCCGGCACCCTGCAGATGGAAAGCTGGCTGCGGGCCCTGCTCATCTGCATGGGCGTGGTGGTGATCTTCGCCGCAGTCCTTGTGGCCTGCGTCATAGACCGGGACGCCGGGGCCTTCCAGTGCCCGGTGTGCCATGAGCGGTTTGTGCCCACCATGGGGGCCTACATCATGGGGCCCCACACCATCCTGCGGCGCAGGCTCAAGTGCCCCCACTGCGGGGCCGTGAAGTACTGCCGCAAGGTGCTGACAAAATAAGCGCAAAAAAGGGCGCCCCACCCGGAGCGCCCTTTCTCTTTGCCGATTTAT
>CANRZD010000087.1 GCA_947644325.1 uncultured Clostridia bacterium | reverse complement strand
CCCCAAGGGCGTGCTGCTGGTGGGCCCTCCGGGCACCGGCAAGACGCTGCTGGCCCGGGCCGTGGCCGGGGAGGCCGGGGTGCCGTTCTTCTCCATTTCGGGCTCTGACTTTGTGGAGATGTTCGTGGGCGTGGGCGCCTCCCGGGTGCGGGACCTTTTTGACAAGGCCAAGAAGAACCGCCCCTGCATCATCTTCATCGACGAGATAGACGCCGTGGGCCGCCAGAGAGGCGCGGGCCTGGGCGGCGGCCACGACGAGCGGGAGCAGACCCTAAACCAGCTCTTAGTGGAAATGGACGGCTTTGGCGCAAACGAAGGCGTCATCATGATAGCTGCTACGAACCGGCCTGACATCTTAGACCCCGCCCTTATGCGGCCCGGGCGCTTTGACCGGCAGGTCATGGTGGGCAGCCCTGACATCAAGGGCCGGGAGGAGATACTGCGGGTGCACGCCAAGGGCAAGCCCCTGGCCCCGGACGTGGTGCTCTCCACCATCGCCAAGTCCACCGCGGGCTTTACCGGGGCGGACCTGGAGAACCTTCTGAACGAAGCCGCCCTGCTCTCCGCCCGGAAGAACCGCAAGGCCATCACCATGGAGGAGATAGAGGAAGCCACCATTAAAGTAGTGGTGGGCACGGAGAAAAAGAGCCGCGTCATGACCGAGAAGGAAAAGAAGCTGACGGCTTACCACGAGGCGGGCCACGCCATCGCCTCTTATTACTGCAAGACCCAGGACCCGGTGCACCAGATCTCCATCATACCCCGGGGCATGGCGGGGGGCTACACCATGCACCTGCCTACCGAGGATCGGTCCTATAAGAGCCGCAACGAGATGCTGGAGGAGCTCATCGTGCTTCTGGGCGGCCGGGTGGCCGAGGCATTGGTGCTGGACGACATCTCCACCGGCGCCTCCAACGACATCGAGCGGGCCACGAAGATCGTGCGGGCCATGGTGACAAAGTACGGCATGAGCGACCGCTTAGGGCCCATCACCTACGGCCAGGAGGGCTCGAACCCCTTCTTAGGCAAAGAAATGGGCCACGTGAGCAACTACTCAGAGCGCACGGCCTCGGAGATCGACGAGGAGATACAGCGCATCATTTCCGCCGCCTACGAGCAGACCGAGCAGATCCTCAAAGACCACATGGAGGAGCTGCACCGGCTGGCCGGCGTGCTTTTCGAGCAGGAGAAGCTGGACGCCGGGCAGTTCCAGGAGGTCATGGCCGGGAACCTGCTGCCCGGCGCGGGCGCGGCGGAGACCCCCGTGCTGGAGGCCCCGGAGGAAACCCCGGAAGAAGCGCCCGAAGAAGAATAGATCGCCCGAAAGAATCCGTCCTGTTGCAGAGTTTTTTGCTCTGCAGCAGGCTTTTCTTGCGGAAGGAAGGAACGATGAATATGCCCAAAAAACCAGCGCCAGCCTATGGCAACGACAGCATACAGAGCCTGAAGGGCGCCGACCGGGTGCGCCTGCGCCCGGCGGTCATCTTCGGCTCAGACGGCATCGACGGGTGTCAGCATTCTGTTTTCGAGATTTTATCAAACGCCATCGACGAGGCCCGGCAGGGCTATGGCAAAGAGATCACCGTCACCCGCTTTATGGACCGCTCGGTGCAGATAGAGGACCACGGCCGGGGCATCCCGGTGGACTTCAACCGCAAGGAGCAGCGGTATAACTGGGAGCTGGTCTTCTGCGAGCTGTACGCCGGCGGCAAGTACAATAATAACGACGAGGAGAGCCACTATGACTTTTCCTTAGGGCTTAACGGCCTGGGCCTGTGCGCCACCCAGTACGCCGCCGAGTATATGGACGCGGACATCCGCTATGACGGCTTCCGCTACACATTGCACTTTGAAAAGGGCGAGAATATAGGGGGCCTTCACAAGGAGCCCTACGGGAAGAAGGACACCGGGTCTATTATCAAGTGGAAGCCCGATTTGCAGGTGTTCACGGATATCGACATTTCGGAAGAGTACTATAAGGATATCTTAAAGCGGCAGGCGGTGGTAAACGCCGGGGTCACCTTCCACTTCCGCAATGAGACGGCCCCGGGGGTGTTTGCGCAGACGGACTTCTGCTACGAAAACGGCATTTTGGACCACGCCCGGGAGCTTCTGGGGGAAGACGGCCTAACCACCGTGCAGCTGTGGCAGAGCGAAAAGAAGGTGCGGGACCGGGAGGACATGGCCCTTTATAACACCAAGATAAACGTGGCGGCGGCCTTCTCCAACCGGGTGCATGTGGCGGAATACTACCACAACTCCAGCTGGCTGGAGCACGGCGGCGCCCCGGACAAGGCCGTGCGAAACGCCTTTGTGTACCAGATAGACGCATACTTGAAGCAAAACGGCAAGTACAATAAGAGCGAGGGGAAAATCACCTACCAGGACGTGGAGGACTGCCTTGTGATCGTCATCTCCTCCTTCTCCACCCAGACCTCTTACGAGAACCAGACCAAGAAGGCCATCACCAACAAGGGCATACAAGAGGCCATGGTGGAGATGCTGCGGCACAACCTGGAGGTCTATTTCATCGAGAACCCCATGGACGCCGAGAAGATATGCGGCCAAGTGCTGATAAACAAGCGCAGCCGGGAGGACGCGGAGAAGACAAGGCTCAACTTAAAGACAAAGCTCACCGGCAAGATGGACATCACCGGCCGGGTGGCAAAATTTGTGGACTGCCGCAGCAAGGACGTAAATGAGCGGGAGCTCTTTATCGTGGAGGGCGACTCGGCATTGGGCTCTGTAAAGCAGGCCAGGGACTCCAACTTCCAGGCCATCATGCCCATACGGGGGAAGATCCTCAATTGCCTGAAGGCCGACTACGACCGCATCTTCAAAAGCGAGATCATCACCGACCTCATAAAGGTGCTGGGCTGCGGGGTGCAGGTAAAGAGCCGGGCCAATAAGAACCTGGGGGTCTTCGACATGGGGAGCCTGCGGTGGTCGAAGATCATCATCTGCACCGACGCGGACGTGGACGGCTTCCAGATACGCACCTTAGTGCTCACCATGCTCTACCGGCTGACCCCGGCGCTCATCGAGGCGGGGAAGGTGTTTATTGTGGAGTCGCCCCTTTACGAGATCACCAGCAAGGACGAGACGTACTTTGCCTATAACGAGCAGGAAAAGGCGCAGTTCCTTAAAAAACTGGAGGGCAAAAAAGTGCAGATACAGCGGTCAAAGGGCTTGGGCGAAAACGAGCCCGACATGATGAGCCTTACCACCATGGACCCCAAGACCCGGCGGCTTATAAAGGTAAACCCCGGGGACGCGCAGCTGACCGCCCAGCTTTTCGACCTCTTTGAGGGCAACGACCTGGACGGGCGCAAGGAGTATATCGCCCTGCACGGGGCCGAATATTTGGATGAATTGGATGTGAGCTGATGGCAGCGAAAAGAGAGAAAAAAGCCCCCAAGGCCCCTAAGGCCAAGGGGTTCATCGCCGGGGCCGGGGAGATCGTGGAGCAGGACGTGGGGGAGACCCTGCGGAAAAACTTCATGCCCTATGCCATGAGCGTCATCATGAGCCGCGCCATCCCCGAGATCGACGGCTTCAAGCCCTCCCACCGGAAGATACTCTACACCATGTACAAGATGGGGCTTTTAGGCCCCACAAGGAAAAAGAGCGCTACCATAGTGGGCGAAGTGATGAAACTGAACCCCCACGGGGACGCCGCCATCTATGACACCATGGTGCGGCTCTCCCGGGGGTACGAGGCGCTTTTGCACCCCTTTGTGGACTCCAAGGGCAATTTCGGCAAGTTCTACTCCCGGGACATGGCCTGGGCCGCCCCCCGGTACACAGAGGCAAAGCTGGACGAGATTGCCAGAGAGCTCTTCCAGGATATCGACCGGGACACCGTGGACTTTGCCGATAACTACGACAGCACCATGAAAGAGCCGGTGCTGCTGCCGGTGGGCTTCCCCACGGTGCTGGTAAACGCCAACACGGGCATCGCCGTGGGCATGGCAAGCAACATCTGCCCCTTTAATCTGAGCGAGGTGTGCAGGACCGCCATCGCCCTGATGAAAGACCCCGGGGCCGACCTCTTTGCCACCCTGCAGGCCCCGGACTTCCCCGGGGGCGGGCAGCTGCTTTTTGACCGGGAGCAGATGGAGCGCATCTACGAGACGGGCCGGGGCAGCTTCAAGGTGCGCAGCCGCTACACCTACGACAAGGGTTCGAACTGCATCGACGTGACCCAGATACCCCCCACCGCCTCCATCGAGGTCATTGTGGAAAAGGTGGTGGAGCTGGTAAAGCAGAATAAGCTCAAGGAGATCGCCGACATACGGGACGAAAGCGACCTGGAGGGCCTGAAGATCACCATAGACTTAAAGCGCGGGGTGGACCCGGATAAGTTGATGCTGAAGCTCTACAAAATGACCGCCCTGGAGGACAGCTTCTCCTGCAACTTCAACGTCCTCATCGGCGGGGCGCCCCGGGTGCTGGGGGTGCGGGAGCTTCTGGAGGAGTGGACGGCCTTTCGCGTGGAGTGCGTGCGAAGGCGCACCCACTTTGACCTGACGAAGAAAAAAGAGAAGTTCCACCTGCTTTTAGGCCTGCAGGCCATCCTGCTGGATATCGACAAGGCCATACGCATTGTGCGGGAGACCGAGGAGGAAGCGGAGGTGGTGCCGAACCTGATGATCGGCTTCGGCATCGACGAGCCCCAGGCCGAGTACGTGGCGGAGATACGCCTGCGGCACTTAAACCGGGAATATATCTTAAAGCGCACCGAGGAGACCGGGCAGCTCGAAAAAGACATCGCGGAGCTGGAAGGCATCTTAGCCTCCAAGACGAAGGTAAAGAACATCATCATAAGCGAGCTCACGGAGATTGCCAGAAAGTACGGCAGGCCCCGCAAAACCATGCTGCTCTACGCCGACGAGGTGGAGGAGGCGGACATCACCCAGGAGGCCCCGGACTACCCGGTGCACCTGTTCTTCTCCAGGGAGGGGTACTTCAAGAAGATCACCCCCCAGTCCCTGCGCATGAGCGGCGAGCAGAAGCTCAAGGAGGGCGACGAGATTGCCCAGCAGGTGGAGGCTACGAACAACACAGAGCTTCTGTTCTTTACGGACCGGGCCCAGGTGTACAAAATGCGGGCCTCTGACTTTGACGACACCAAGGCAAGCGTTCTGGGCGACTACATCCCCGCCAAGGCCCAGATGGACGAGGGGGAGAGGGCCCTGTGCATGCTGACCACCAAGGGCTATGAGGGCTATGTTCTCTTTGTCTTCGAAAACGGCAAGGCGGCCAAAGTAGAGCTCTCCGCCTACCAGACCAAGACGAACCGCCGCAAGCTCTTAAACGCCTACAGCGACAAGTCCCCCCTGGTGGGGGCCCTGTACCTGCCGGAGGACCGGGAGGTGCTGTTGACGGCTTCTTCGGGCAGGATGCTGCTGTTTCACACAGGGCTCATAGCGGCGAAGACTACGAAAAACACCCAGGGCGTGCAGGCCATGAATCTCAAAAAAGGCCAGCGGGTAATGGCCGCCGCCCTGTACGCAGAAGGGGACCTGCCAAACCCCGGCCGCTACCGGAAGAAGCTGCCGGCCCTGGGGGCATTGCCCGCCGGGGAGGAGACAGGCGGCGAACAGCTGACCATGTGAGAAAAGGGGGCGTTAGGAAATGAAAGAGATACTCAGGCGCACCTGGGCGGAGATAGACCTGGACGCGCTGGGGCAGAACTTCTGGGCGGTGCGGGGGTGCACCGGGGCCAAGGTCTGCTGCGTCATAAAGGCCGACGCCTACGGCCACGGGGCCCTGCGGGCGGCCCGTGAGCTGGAGGACCTGGGGGCCGACTGGTTTGCCGTCTCCAACATGGAGGAGGCACTGCAGCTGCGGGAGGCCGGTGTGAAAAAGCCCCTCTTGGTACTGGGCTTCACCCCCGCGGAGGAGGCCGGGCGGCTGGCCCAGCGGGGCATCTCCCAGTGCGTGTTTTCGAAGGAATACGCCAAGGAGCTCTCCCTTTACGCCCAGCGGGCCGGGGCCGTGGTGGACATCCACGTGAAAATCGACACGGGCATGGGGCGGCTGGGCTTCTGCTACCAGGACTTTGACCGGGACGAAGGGACTATTCGGGAGATAAAGGAGGTGTGCACCCTGCCCGGCCTGCGGGCCCAGGGGGCCTTCACCCACTTTGCCTCCGCTGACGAAGGGGCAGGGGGAGACGCCTTCACCATGGGGCAGTTCGGGTGCTTCAAGGAGCTTTTGGAGGCATTGGAGCGGGAGGGCGTGCACTTTGATGTGCGCCACTGTGCAAACTCCGGCGCCATACTGGACTACCCCCTGTGCCACCTGGACATGGTGCGGGCGGGGGTCGTCCTCTACGGGCTGTACCCCTCGGGCCAGGTGCGGAACCGCCCGGACCTGCGGCCGGTGCTTTCCCTCAGGTCCGTTGTCTCCCATGTGAAGGAGGTGCACCCCGGGGCCACCATCAGCTACGGCCGCACCTTCACAGCAGAAAAGGAGATGCGGGCCGCCACCATCCCCGTGGGCTACGCCGACGGCTACCCCCGGCTGCTCTCTGAGGGCGGGGCCCAGGTGCTCATACGGGGGGCAAGGTGCCCGATTCTGGGGCGCATCTGCATGGACCAGCTGGTGGCCGACGTGACGGCCCTGGAGGACGTAAAGCCCGGGGACACGGTGACGCTCATCGGCCGGGACGGGGACGAGGAGATATCCGCCGGGGAGCTGGCCGCCTGGGAGGGGACCATCCATTATGAAGTGGTGTGCGCCCTGTCCAAGCGGGTGCCCCGGGTGTACATAAAGGGCGGGAAGATCGACAGCGTCTATAACCAGCTGGTATAAGAAAAAGCCCTCGGCGGGTTTGCGTGATATCGCAAAGGGAGAAATTAGCAGATAATTATGTATCCGAAAGGCAGTAAGCCTTTCGGATACTGCCTTTAAGCAGTCTTTTGAGGCAGAGGCACGACCTTTTCTATGGCAGGCATCCCATTCTGCTCCGGCAGCTGGAACGCATAATGGATGACA
>CANRZD010000086.1 GCA_947644325.1 uncultured Clostridia bacterium | reverse complement strand
ATGAACAAGAAGGCCCAGGAGCTGGGCTGCCGCAACACCCACTTTACAAACCCCCACGGGCTCTATAACCCGGAGCACTACTCCACTGCCCGGGACATGGCTACTATAGCCGAATACGCCATGACATTGCCGAACTTCACGGAGATCACCGGCACCTTCGCCTACCAGAAGCCCGCAACGAACATGAACGACTACGAGGTCACCTTCCACAGCACCAATAAGCTTCTGCAGAATTATATGGACGACGCAAGCGGCATAGAGTATTATTACCAGTACGCCACGGGCATCAAGACCGGCTCTCACGACCAGGCGGGCTACTGCCTGGCGGCCTCGGCCACGGCCCTGGGGTACACCTATATCGTGGTGTGCCTGGGGGACATGGAGGGGTACGAGCAGAAGGTCCACGGGGAGATGCTGGACGCCCGGTCCCTGTTCCGCTGGGCGCTGACGAGTTTGGGCAAAAAGACCGTGGCCGTGCAGGGGGAGGTCATGAGCTCGGTAAATTTAGAGTACGCCTTCCAGAAGGACCAGCTGCTCCTGGCCGCCGGGGAGAGCGCCAGCGTCATGCTGCCCACCAGCGTGGACGAGAGCAGCATCATCGTCACGGTCAATAAGCCCGAAAGCGTGCAGGCCCCGGTGCGAAAGGGCGAGCAGATTGGCAGCGCCACCTTAAGCTACGCCGGGGAGGACATCACCACCGTGCCCCTGGTTGCGGCGGAGTCCGTCTCCCGCAGCGACCTGCTGGCCAGCTGGGAGCAGGGGAAGTCCCTTCTTTCCTCCCCCTGGTTTCTGGTGATACTGGCGCTTATCGTCACCCTTATCATCGTGTATTTTATCCTCATGGCCATGTACAGGCGCAAGCAGAAGCTGCTGCGCCGGGTGCGGAAGTTCCGCAATATGTGAGGGAATTGACGGTTTCCCCTGTTTTTGGTATAATTTTATAAGAGAAGACACTGTGAAGGATGGAAAACAGCATGGACAGAAGCAAGATACGGAATTTCAGCATCGTGGCCCACATAGACCACGGCAAGAGCACCCTGGCCGACCGCATCTTAGAGAAGACCAGCGCCGTGTCCCGGCGGGACATGGAGGACCCGTTTCTGGACAACATGGACCGGGAGCGGGCGCGGGGCATCACCATAAAGGCCCACGCGGTGACATTGGTGTATAAGGCGAAGGACGGGGAGGAGTATATCTTCAACCTCATCGACACCCCCGGCCACGTGGACTTCAACTACGAGGTCTCCCGGTCCCTGGCGGCCTGCGAGGGGGCCGTGCTGGTGGTGGACGCCTCTCAGGGCATAGAGGCACAGACCCTTGCAAACACCTATCTGGCCGTGGACGCGGGCCTGGAAATCTTGCCCGTCATAAACAAGATAGACCTGCCCGGGGCCGAGCCCGACCGGGTGTGCCACGAGATAGAGGACGTCATCGGCATACCGGCCTTAGATGCCCCGCGCATCTCCGCCAAAACCGGCGTGAACATCGAGGAGGTCTTGGAGCGCATCGTCACCGACATACCCGCCCCCGGGGGCGACGAGACGGCGCCCTTAAAGGCCCTGATCTTCGATTCCTACTACGACTCCTACCGGGGGGTCATCGTGTACATCCGGGTGATGGACGGCACGGTGAAGCCCGGGGACGCCATACGCATGATGGCAACAGGGGGCGAGTTCTCGGTGGTGGAGTGCGGCTTTTTACGGGCCACCACACTGGAGCCCGCCCAGTGCCTGTGCGCCGGGGAGGTGGGCTACATCGCGGCCTCTATAAAAGACGTGCGGCAGGCCCGGGTGGGCGACACCGTCACCCTGGCCCAGCGCCCGGCAGAGGAGCCCCTGGAGGGCTACCGGGCCGTGCAGCCCATGGTGTTCTGCGGCATCTACCCGGCAGACGGCGCCCACTACACAGATTTGCGGGACGCGCTGGAAAAGCTGCAGTTAAACGACGCTTCCCTCACCTTCGAGCCGGAGACCTCGGTGGCCCTGGGCTTTGGCTTCCGGTGCGGGTTTCTGGGGCTTCTGCACATGGAAATTATCCAAGAGCGGCTGGAGCGGGAGTACAACCTGGACCTGATCACCACCGCCCCCAGCGTGGTCTATGAGATCACCCGCACAAATGGCGAGACCCTGCGCATCGATAACCCCACAAACTACCCGGACCCCGCCACCATCAAGGAGGCCCAGGAGCCCATCACCAACGCCCACATCTACGCCCCTTCGGACTACGTGGGGAACATTATGGAGCTGTGCCAGGAGCGCCGGGGCGTTTTCCGGGACATGAGCTATATCGACACGGACCGGGTGGACATCCACTATGAGCTGCCCCTAAATGAGATCATCTACGACTTTTTCGACGCCTTAAAGTCCCGCACCCGGGGCTACGCTTCTTTCGACTATGAGCTTTTAGGCTACCGGAAGTCAGAGCTCGTAAAGCTTGACATCATGCTAAACGGCGAGATTGTAGACGCCCTCTCCTTTATCATCCACGCGGAGAAGGCCTACCCCCGGGCCCGGAAGATGACCGAAAAGCTCAAGGAGAAGATACCCCGGCAGCTGTTCGAGGTTCCCATACAGGCGTGCATCGGCGGGAAGATCATCGCCCGGGAGACCGTGAAGGCCATGCGCAAGGACGTGCTGGCAAAGTGCTACGGCGGCGACATCACCCGCAAAAAGAAGCTCTTGGAAAAGCAGAAGGAGGGCAAGAAGCGGATGCGGCAGCTTGGCACCGTGGAGGTGCCCCAGGAGGCGTTCATGTCCGTGCTAAAGCTGGACGAATAAAATATACTACTCTGAAATTACCCGAAAGGCAGGCGGATTTATTATGCGCTTGAAAATCAACGAGATCTGTAACGCCGTGGGCGGCAGGCTTCTGTGGGGGGACGGCGAAAGGGAAGTCACCCACTTTATCACCGACAGCCGGGAGGCCGCCCTCGGGGCCATGTTCGTGCCCATACGGGGCGAGCGGGCCGACGGCCACGACTACATCCCCAGTGTGCTGAAGACGGCGGGCACCGCCTCTTTTACCGACCACGAGATACCGGAGACAGAAGGCCCCGTGGTGCTGGTGGAGGACTGCCGGGAGGCGCTGCAGCAGGCGGCGGCCTACTACCGCAGCCAGTTTGAGCTGCCGGTCGTGGGCGTCACGGGCAGCGTGGGGAAGACTACGGCGAAGGAAATGATCGCCCACGTGCTTGGGGCGGGCTTCAACGTCTTGAGCACGGAAAAGAACCACAACAGCCAGGTGGGCGTGCCCATCACGGTGTGCAGGCTCACGCCGGAGCACACCGCCGCCGTCATTGAGATGGGCGTGAGCATGCCCCGGGAGATGGAGCGCATCGCCGCCGTGGCCCGGCCCACCTGCGCGGTGATGACCAATATCGGCGTGTCCCACATCGAATATTTGAAGACCCGGGAGAACATACTCCAGGAAAAGGCCCATATCGCCGACTACATCCCCTACGGGGGCGTGCTCTTTGTAAACGGCGACGACGACCTGCTGCCCACCCTGGAGGACGCCGTGCCCTGCCAGGTGGTGACCTATGGCCTGAGCGGCGACTGCTACTGGCAGGCCCGGGACCTGCGGGAGATGAACGGCTGCACCTATTTTACCTGCCTTGCTCCCCAGGGGTGGGAGGTGGAGACCTTCGTGCCCGCTTTGGGCGAGCACAATGTGCGAAACGCCCTGTGCGCCATCGCCGTGGCCTGTGAGCTGGGTATGACCGGGGAAAAGGCCTCTGACGCCCTTGCCACCTACGAGCCCCCGGCCATGCGCCAGCAGATCAAAGAGAAGGACGGCCTTCTCATCATCGACGACACCTACAACGCCAGCCCCGACTCTATGCGCGGGGCCCTGGAGGTGCTGCGCACCCGCCCCTGCAAAGGCCGCCGGGTGGCCGTGCTGGCCGACATGCTGGAGCTGGGCAGCGTATCAAAAAAAGAGCACGAGGCCGTGGGCTGCTATGCCCGGGAGAAGGGTATAGACCAGCTGGTGGCCGTGGGGCGCTTGTCACAGGACATGGCCGGGGCCTTCGGCCAGGACGCCCGGTGGTACCCCACAAACGCCGAGGCCATCGCTTACTTAAAGGCCACCCTCTCCCCCGGGGACGTGGTGCTGGTGAAGGGCTCTAGGGGGATGCAGACAGAGGAGATCGTGAAGGCCCTCTGACGTATATTCCGGGGCTTTGGGGCAAGACTACTCCCCATAAAGAAGGGAGGCGTTTTGCCGTGAAAAACGTGAGCAAAAAAGAGTACGGCCAGATGGTCAAGGAGGCGTCGCCGCCGTCGCCGGTGGGGAAGGACTGCGTCCTGGCTTTTGTCACGGGGGGGTTCATCTGCGTAGTGGGCCAGGCCCTGTGCAACGCGTACCTGAACCTGGGGCTGGAATTAAAGGACGCCCGGGCGGCGGTGTCCATCAGCCTCATCCTGCTCTCCGCCGCCATGACCGCCATGGGCTTATACGACAAGGCCGCCAAACACGCCGGCGCCGGCATGCTGGTGCCCATCACGGGCTTCGCCAATTCCATGGTCTCGCCGGCCATGGAGTTTAAGTCAGAGGGTTTTATTACCGGCCTGGGGGCAAAGCTTTTTACGGTGGCCGGGCCGGTGCTGGTGTTCGGGATTACGGCCAGCGTGGTGTTTGGGATCGTTTTGTGGGTTTTACAGATGTAGTTTTGAAGGCAAAGGAATAAATGAAAAGGCTGGGCAGGATTTACTGTTCCAGCCTTTTTTCGGCATAACCTGCCTTGCTGGCGAATATCTTATAGATATAACCTGCTATGAGAAAGGATGTTCATGATGGACTGGGAAAAGATGTTTTGCGGAAAATGCTTCATCTCTGATTTGGGGGACGGACAGGCAGTGGAAAACGGCGGCAAGGAAGAAATCTCGTTGGGGCGCTATGCGGCGTGGTGGCCCATGCCGGGCGGGAAGAGCCACCAAATTGTAGAAATCAGCAGCAATTTGGAAATGCTTATGGAAAAATACCAAATCCCGCAGGACAGAGTGTGTGTGCTGGTTCAGTAGGCAGCAGGGAGGAGAAACGGAATGAAAATGGAAAGTCTGCTTCAAACGATAGGGCTGGCAGTACAGAATGCCCACAGGGCTATTGACTACAATGCGGTAGGCCAGTTTTTCGATACCTATTTTGACAAAAGGGCAAAGGATGCGGATACTGTTACATACACGCCCAAAATGCTTGAAATAGAGATACCCTCCCCGGAGCTGAGAAAAGCCGGGAAGATGCTGTACGCCCCTACCGCCGCGCTGGTCCAGCACAAAAGCATGCAGCTGGACTGCGTTAAAGTTCAACTGCACATAGATGTAGCAGAAGAGGCGGACGGCACGATGCAGGTTTCAACCCAGGGCTTCCATTCCCAGGAAGATGGCAGCGCCTCCAAAAATGCCGGGACGCTGGAGATAACCCTGAAATGTTCGGATGCGGCCGAGGGGATCGCCCGTATCGAAACACAGCTTTATGGGTTGCTGTAGCTGGTTTGCAGGGCCTGGATAATTTATATAAAACGGAGGTTTCATTATGGCTATCACACAGGATTTCGTCGGGGTACCGCTAGGGCTGCTGGTTTCCCAGCCGATCATCGAGGTGGCAAAGGGGCAGGCAGAGCTGTGCAACGTCTATCTGGACCAGCTTTTCCATCTGGCGTTTAAGTCCATGCCTGACACAGAAAAAGACGAGAGCGTAGAAGCCCGGGTAGTCAAGTTCAAGCTCAACCGCACGGTAGTGGATTCCGCCAGCGGTTCCACAAAAATCGTCCCTGTAGAGGTGGAGGCCCCGCTGCTGGCGCTGGTTCCAGTGCCAGCCTTTACCATGGACGAGGCCACAGTCCGCTTTACCATGGAGGTTAAGGAGACGACGATGGACAAAACTTCGGAGCAGAGCCAGTCTGGGTTCCAGTCTGGTTTCAGTTCATGGGGCTTCAGCGCTTCCGTGTCCGGCAATGTCACCACCAGCCGGGAAAACACCCGCAACACGGACAAATCTGCCAAATACGATATTTATGCCCGCGCCGCCCAGCAGCCGCCTGCTGAGGGCATGGCAAAGCTGAGCAGCATCTTCGCGTCTGTTATAGAGCCTGTCACGAAGGGCTGACCGAATCCCCGTTTTATATTTGCGTAGGTGAGGGCCATGTTAAAATTTCATAATGGCGGAGACAGGATTGAGAATGAAGAGTTCCAATCCCTTCACAAACTTATGCTGGAAATGGACGGGATCGTTCAGCATTCTGCAAACAAGGCATACAACCTGTCTTCCCTTGACATGGGCCGGAACAGGCAGAAGCAGTGGAGTGAAGCGGTCAGAATCTCCAGGAAAAGCGGGAACACCGGCTTCCTCCGCGCAGCATATGGATATGCGGTTGAGGATATAGCAAACTCTATCATACTGAGAGATTACCAAGGTAGTGCTTATGGGTATACCATTGAACTGCAGGTCAATTATGGCTCTACTATCCCGGATATTGTAATCCGGGATGGCAGCAGGCAGGACGTGGCATGGCTGGATATAACGAGTGCCGGAAGCGAAGGGCATATCTTTAATAAACAAAGCGGAAGATGGAGCACTACGCCTTTCGTTGCAGAGCTGCTCTATCCAACCTTCAACTACACAAACCTGCGTGTTTCAGACACAGGCTACATCGCTGCCCGTGCGGAATCCCTGCATTTGTCGCGAAGCTGGGAAACCCATGAGCGCAAGATGAGCGAATTCAGTAATGAAGTAATTGAACGGGTGCTGTCAAGGTTTTCGAGCTTCTTTCCGGAAAGCAAAGCGGAAGTGGCAGCGGCTTTTGAGGAGGAAACGGGGGCTGAGTTTCCATGGGGAGAGAAGCATACGGCTATAAAACCCATGCTGAAGAACTATGTTAAAGCCAAAGAAAACGCCCAGAACGAATATCCTTCGATCGCAAAAGGGATCCTGCATGCTTTTTATAGAAATGGCGGAGAAAATATCAGCCATGCAAGAGCTTTTACGGCGGCAGGCCTCAGGCGGCGGCAGGAGCGGAATCAAATCTATGCTTCCTTCAGCAATGAGGATTCCAATGATGATTTCCTTTGACCCGGTTCTGGTATGTGTGGTATGTCCCAGCGTTATATATTTTTCATCTATAAAACAGGTTCAAAAGGCCATCCAGGCTGCGTG
>CANRZD010000085.1 GCA_947644325.1 uncultured Clostridia bacterium | reverse complement strand
CTTCCTTTATATCGCCCAGCGGGTAGTAGATGAACACCCGGTTTTCCTCGTCATACCAGCCGTTCCGGGCAGAAAGGCTCATGCGGTCGAGCATAAGACCATAAAGCAGCTTGGCGTCGGTGGAGACGTGTTTGAACTCCGGGCCCACAATAAGCTGCCGGGGAATACGGTAAAAACTGAACTGTTCTGATTCTCCGCCATAGAAATAGTCAAAGCAGTCTTTCATACGGCAAACTCCTTTCAAAAAAATTGATGGTATCTAAAAATGGGCATGAAAAAAGGGCGTTCAAAAAAATCTTGAACGCCCTTTTGATGGGATGGCTTGAACAGCAGGGAATATGCTGGCCCATCCGGAAACGAAAAATGGCTTGTTTCGATTTGAAACAAGCCATCCCTCTGTGTACTCTTTGGTGGAGATAAGCGGGATCGAACCGCTGACCTCTTGAATGCCATTCAAGCGCTCTCCCAGCTGAGCTATACCCCCGACTTTTTTATCATACTATAATATCATTTATCGGAGTACACTATATTCAATTTTGGTTGATATAAGCGGAATAATGAAGATTTGGTGCTCTCAGTGGGGGCATACAATTAACTTTTCGGGCTCCCAGCTGAGCTATACCCCCGACTTTTTTATCATACTATGATATCGTTTATCAGAGTACACTATATTCAATTTTGGTCGATATAAACGAAATAATGAAGTTTTGGTGCTCTCAGTGGGGGCATACTTTTGACTTTTCCGGCTCCCAGCTGAGCTATACCCCCGAATTTTTTATCATACGATGATGTATGATATCAGGGTACACAATATTCAATTTTGGTCGATACAAGCGAGATAAAGAAATTTTGGAACTCTCAGTGGGGGCATACATTTGACGTTTCGGGCTCCCAGCTGAATTATACCCCCGAATTTTTTATTAGATTTTTGCTTCCCTTGCGGTACTCTAAGATAATACCACATCGGGATGGAATTTGCAAGCCCTTTTTTGAAAAAATTTCAAAAAACCGCAAATTTTTTCGGGGCGGGCTTTCCGGGGGCTGGGGCGGGGGCTGGCTTGACAAAGAAAACGGGATATAATACAATGGCCTTAACAAATATTATTGACCCGGACAGCAATTTTTAATGAAAATGGAGGTCTAGTTATGCAGTATCCGAAAATTGGCATACGCCCCGTCATCGACGGCCGCTGGGGCGGCATCCGCGAGGGCCTGGAGGCCCAGACCATGGGCATGGCGAAAGCCGCCGCCCAGCTTATAGAGAGCCGCCTGCGCTACCCGGACGGCGCCCCGGTGCAGTGCGTCCTCAGCGAGACCACTATAGGCGGGGGCGCGGAGGCCGCCCGGTGCGCCGAGCGCTTCGCGGCGGAGAACGTAGCGGCCACCCTCACCGTCACCCCCTGCTGGTGCTACGGCTCAGAGACCTTTGACATGGACCCGGGCACCATCAAGGCCGTGTGGGGCTTCAACGGCACCGAGCGCCCCGGGGCGGTGTACCTGGCGGCGGTTATGGCCGCCTACGCCCAGAAGGGCCTGCCCGCCTTCTCCATCTATGGCCGCCACGTGCAGGACCTGGGCGACGCTTCCATCCCCGATGACGTGGCGGAGAAAATCCTGAAGTTTGCAAAAGGCGCCGTGGCCGTGGGCTGGATGAAGAACAAGTCCTACGTGAACCTGGGGGGCGTGGCCATGGGCATCGCCGGCAGCTACTGCGACGCCGCTATGTTCCAGAAGTACTTTGGCATACGGGCCGAATGGGTGGACATGACGGAGATCTTACGGCGGGTGACACTGGAGATATACGACAAGGCCGAATACGAAAAGGCCCTGGGCTGGATAAGGGAGAACTGCAAAGAGGGCTTTGACCTGAACGCAGGCAAGGACCTGCCGGAGATCATCACCAAATCGAAGATCGTGCCCCCGGAGAAGGACTGGGAGTTCATCGCCAAAATGACCCTCATCGTCCGGGACATCCTCTACGGCAACCCCAAACTGGGGGAGATGGGCTGGCACGAGGAGGCCCTGGGCAAGAACGCCGTGGCCGGGGGCTTCCAGGGGCAGCGCCAGTGGACGGACTGGCTGCCCAACGCGGACTTCACCGAAGCCATACTGGCCTCTACCTTTGACTGGAACGGCCCCAAGGCCCCCACGCCCTTTGCCACGGAGAACGACACCCTAAACGGCGTGGCTATGATGCTGGGCACCCTTATTACCCACACGGCCCCCTGCTTCCACGATGTGCGCACTTACTGGAGCCCGGAGGCCTGTGAGCGCGTCACCGGGCACAGGCCCCAGGGCATAGCGGAAAAGGGCTTTATCCATCTGATCAATTCCGGGGCCACGGCCTTGGACGGCAGCGGCGCCGCCAGGGACAGTAAGGGCCAGGGCTGCATGAAGCCCTTCTGGGAGATGACAGGGGAAGACATCTCCGCCTGCCTTTCCGCTACGGACTGGTGCCGGGCAAACTACGAGTACTTCCGGGGAGGCGGGTTCTCCAGCCACTTCCGGTGTAAGGCAGAGATGCCCGTGACGCTGCTGCGGGTGAACATCGCAGAGGGCATAGGGCCCGTGCTGCAGCTGGCCGAGGGCTGGACCGCCCACCTGCCCGACGAGATACACACCGTTATCGACAAGCGCACCGACCCCTCCTGGCCCACCACTTGGTTCGTGCCCAGGCTCACGGGCCGGGGGGCCTTCGGGGACGTGTACAGCGTCATGGCCAACTGGGGCGCAAATCACGGGGTCACCGTGTACGGCCACGTGGGCGGCGAGCTCATCACCCTGGCGTCCATGCTGCGCATCCCGGTGGCCATGCACAACGTGGAGGAAAGCCGCGTCTTCCGCCCCCACGCCTGGGCCGCCTTCGGCACCGAGTCCCCCGAAGCCGCCGACTACCGCGCCTGCGGGGTCTATGGGCCGATGTATCGGTAGGGAAGGGGCGCGTAAATGGACGCCGCCTGGCTGACAGAACAGGAGGAGCTCCTGTTTGCGGAGTGGGCCGCCGGCCGCCCGGGGTTTATCCGGGACGGGGCGGTGGATGCCGGAAGGTATCTGGCGTCGGAATATAAGCTCTTGTACCTTCTCAAGGAGGTAAACGGCGGCTCTGACTGGGATTTGCGGGATTTTCTGCGGGAGGGCGGCCGGAAGCAGACCTGGGACAACGTGGCGAGATGGACCCTGGGAATTCAAAACCTGGGCCGGGAGCTGACCTGGGCGGAGCTGGACAGGATCACCCAGGAGCGGCGGAGGGAGGCTTTGCGGAGCATCTGCGCCGTGAATGTGAAGAAGACCTCCGGCACCTTCGCGGCCGATTCCAAGCTGGTGGCCAAAGCGGCCCAGGAGGACGCCGCCTTTTTGAAAAGGCAGATCGGCCTTTATAAGCCGGACATCGTCATATGCTGCGGCACAGAGCGGAACTACTGGCACGATGTGATGAAAAGCAAGCCCCAGTGGAAAAGCACGGCCCGGGGCATCTGGTATTTCCGGGAGGAGGGCGGGCCCGTGGTGGTCGCTTTCATGCACCCGGCGGCCCGGGCAAAGGACTGCCTTCTGTACTATGGGCTTGTAGATGCTGTGAGAGAGATTTTTGGGATAGAAAGGAGCCTACCATGAAAAATTTTGACGAGCGGGCCAGAGAGCTGCGGCTTTTGAACCTGCGGGTGTGGAAGGACGGGGGGCTGGCGCTCTCTAAGGACTACGACGGGGAGATACGGCGCAACCAGTATTCGGCCAGCAAGAGCTTCACAAGCGTGGCCGTGGGCATCGCCCAGAGAGAGGGGCTTTTGTCCCTGGATGAAAAGCTTACGGAGGCCTTCCGGGAGGATATGCCGGACATGCCTTCTGAAAACCTGCAGCGGGCCACGGTGCGGGACTTACTTACCATGGGCCTGGGCCAGGGGCAGGGGTATCTCATGGGGGAGCAGCGGCCCTTATTAAAGGAGGAGGACTGGGTGCGGTACGCCCTGTCGCTGCCCTTTGAGTTCGCGCCGGGGGAAAAATTCGTCTACAACAACGTGGGGCCGTACCTTGCGGGGGTGCTGGTGCAGCGCCGGGCCGGGTGCGATTTAGTAAGCTATCTCACCCCCCGGCTCTTTAAGCCCATGGGCATTCAGCGCCCCACCTGGGAAACAGACCCCCTGGGCCGCACCTTCGGGGCGGGCGGGCTGTTTTTAAGCGTAGGGGAGCTTTTGAAATTCGGCGTGCTGCTATTGCAAAAGGGCCGCTGGGAGGGCCGCCAGCTGGTACCCGAGGCCTATCTTGCGGAAGCGGCGAAAAAGCAGATAGAAAACGGCGGGGAGGGCTACGGTTATCTCTTCTGGCGGGGGCAGCGGAATTCCTTTAGGGCGGACGGCAAGTACGGCCAGTACGCCATCGTGTTCCCGGAGGATAACGCCGTCATCTGCACGAACGCCGAGCTGCTGGACCAGCGGCAGCTGCTTTCCTTCTTGATGGAGCGGCAGCCGGAGCTTCTGGAGGGCCGGGCGTGATTCTGAGCGCCAGCCGCCGCACGGACATACCGGCCCTGTACGGCCGGTGGTTCCTAAACCGCCTGGGGCAGGGGGAGGTGCTGGCGCCGGACCTCTACCGGGCGGGGGGCGGCGTCCGCCTGCGCTTTTCCCCGGAGACCGTGGACTGCATCGTCTACTGGACCAAGGACCCGGGGCCCTTCCTGCCGCTTCTGCCGGAGGCGGAGGCGCTGGGGTATGGGCGGTATCGCTTTTCTTACACCGTCACGGCCCTGGGGGAGGAGTGGGAGCCGGGCCTTTCGCCCCTTGCGGAGCGGCTGCGGGCCTTTGAAAGCATAAGCAGGCGCATAGGGCCCGGCCACATCGACTGGCGCTTTGACCCCATTTTGCTGGACGGGGAGCGCACGCCGGGCTGGTACGGGGAGCGGTTTTCCCTCCTCTGTGAGCGGCTGGCCCCTTTGACGCGGCGGTGCATCTTCAGCTTCGAGGACCCCTACCCCCATCTGCGGGGGCGGGTCCCACAGGCGGGGCGGGAGGCCATGGAGGAGACCTGCGCCCGCCTGGCGGAAGCGGCGGGAAAGCACGGCCTGCCCCTTTTCACCTGCGCCGAGGCGGGGGACTTCTCCCCCTGGGGCATCCGTCACGGGGCCTGCATAGATAAAGAGGGGGCGGAAGCTACGGCCGGGTACCCCCTGCAGGCAAAGCGCCACCGGGGCCAGCGGGGGGCCTGTGGGTGCATAGAGAGCTTTGATGTGGGCATGTACGACACCTGTGTAAAGGGCTGCGCCTACTGCTACGCCACCAAGAGCCAGAAGCGGGCCCGGGCCCGTTTTGCGGCCCATGACCCCCATTCGCCCCTTTTGGCGGGCTGGCCGGGGGAGGGGGAGGTCTGGCGGGAAAAGACCGCTGCGGCCCTGGGCATGGGGCAGCTGGCGCTGGATACTATAATAAATAAGGAGAAAAGGCTTTGACAGAACAGGAATTTTTTGTAAACGAGGAGCGGCCGCCCCGGGCCCTGCTCATTGGGGTAGACACCGGGGAGTTTGACCAGGAGGCGTCCCTGGAGGAGCTGTGCGAGCTCACAAAGAGCGCCGGGGCCGAGCCCGCCTTCACCCTGATACAGAAGCGCCCCGCCCCGGACAGCGCCACCTGCGTGGGCTCCGGCATGGCGGAGGAGGCCGGGGAGCTGGTAAAGCGGGAGGAGCTGGACCTTGTCATCTTCGACCGGGAGCTGAGCCCCACCCAGATACGGAACCTGGAGGGGCTGTGCGGGGTGCGGGTCATTGACCGGACCATGCTGATCTTGGACATCTTCGCCCTGCGGGCCCGCAGCAAAGAGGGCAAGCTGCAGGTAGAACTGGCCCAGTTGCGCTACCTGCTGCCCAGGCTCTCGGGAAAGGGCACGGCCCTGTCCCGATTGGGGGGCGGCATCGGCACCCGGGGGCCCGGGGAGACGAAGCTGGAAACGGACCGGCGGCACATCCGCCGGCGCATAGGCAGCTTAAAGGAGCAGCTTGCCCGGGTGGAGGCGGCCCGGGAGGTCATCGACAAAAGGCGCCGGAAAAACGGCACCGTCACCGTGGCCCTGGTGGGCTACACCAACGCCGGGAAAAGCACCCTTATGAACCGCCTGACCCAGGCGGGGGTGCTGGCCGAAGACAAGCTTTTCGCCACCCTGGACCCCACGGCCCGGGCCCTGAAGCTGCCCGGGGGCAAGACCGTGATGCTCATCGACACGGTGGGGCTGTTAAGGCGGCTGCCCCACCATCTGGTAGAGGCCTTCAAGTCCACCCTGGAGCAGGCGGCGGGGGCGGATATCCTGCTGAACATCTGCGACGCAAGCTCCCCCGAGGCCAGAGAGCACCTGGCGGTGACCGAGGGCCTTCTGCAGGAGCTGGGAAGCGCCGGGCGGCCGGTGATACCGGTGCTCAACAAATGGGACGCCGTGACGGACCCGGCCCTGGCCCCCCGCCTGCCCGGGGCCGTGCGCCTGAGCGCCCTAAACGGCACGGGCATAGAGGACCTTTTACGTGCCATAGAGGAGAACCTGCCGGAAAAGACCTTCGAAGTGGAGCTTCTGCTGCCCTTCTCCAAAAGCGGGCTGGGGGCGAAGCTCAGGGAAGAAGGGGCGGTGCTGAAAGAGGAGTACGTGCCCGAGGGGCTTAAAATCACCGCCCGGGTGGACGAGAGGCTGTACGGGCAGGTGCGGGAGTACGATACCGGGGATGTATAAAACTCTGCATACCTCCCGGCCTTTTTTTGAAAAATGTGCATAAATATACATTTTGCCTCTTGATTTTTCCAGAGGATGGTGTATAATAGGGACTGTCAAAACGAAAGACCCGCAATAAGGAAAGGAAGTTGCTTTATGGCTAAGGAAATCAAGAAGGTCGTGCTGGCGTACTCGGGGGGCTTAGATACCTCCATCATCATCCCCTGGCTCAAGGAAAACTACAATAACTGCGAGGTCATCGCCGTGTCCGGCGACGTGGGCCAGGGCACCGAGCTGGAGGGCCTGGAGGAAAAGGCCAAGAAGACCGGCGCTTCGAAGCTCTACGTGCTGGATTTGAAGGAAGAATTCGTAAAAGACTACGTGTACCCCACCTTGAAGGCCGGGGCCGTTTATGAAAACAAGTACTTACTGGGCACCTCCTTTGCCCGGCCCATCATTGCCAAGGGCATTGTGGAGATTGCCAAGAAAGAGGGGGCCGACGCCATCTGCCACGGCTGCACCGGCAAGGGCAACGATCAGGTCCGCTTTGAGCTGGCCATCAAGCGCTTCGCGCCGGAGATGACCATC
>CANRZD010000084.1 GCA_947644325.1 uncultured Clostridia bacterium | reverse complement strand
TTACACACCTGTGCTCAAGGTCAATTTCAACGTGGAAAGCACCCGCGTGGGCCAAAGCATCGACTATGACAAGCTGACGCTGGAGGTCTGGACGAACGGTGTCATTAACGCGCAGGAGGCGGTGTCTCTTGCGGCCAAGGTCCTCACCGACCACTTGAACCTGTTCGTGGACTTGTCCGACAAGGGCAAGAGCACGGAGATCATGGTGGAAAAGGACGAGGGCGGCAAGGAAAAGGTCCTTGAAATGACCATAGAGGAGCTGGACCTGTCGGTCCGTTCCTTCAACTGCCTCAAGCGCGCGGGCATCAACACTGTGGAGGACCTGATCTCAAGGTCTGAGGAGGACATGATGAAGGTGCGCAACCTGGGGCGGAAATCCCTGGAGGAAGTGATATGGAAGCTTGCCTCCCTGGGCTTCAGCCTGCGTAAGGACGACGAATAAGTTTTTTTGACAGACGATAGGAGGGAATATCATGCCGGGAACCAGAAAACTGGGCAGGGCCACTGCCCACAGAACGGCGATGCTACGCGGCCTGGTAACGTTTTTCTTTGAAAACGGCAAGATCGAGACCACGGTGACACGCGCCAAAGAGGTGCGCGCCCTGGCCGAGAAGATGATCACCATGGCCAAGGATGACAGCCTGCACAACAAGCGCCTGGTCATGGGCTTTGTCACCAAGGAGAGCGTGACCAACAAGCTCTTTACCGAGATTGCCCCCAAGTACGCCAGCCGCAACGGCGGCTACACCCGCATTACAAAGCTTGGCCCCCGCCGGGGCGACGCCGCTGAAATGGCCGTCTTAGAGCTTCTGTAAAAAGATACGCGCAATAAAAAGGGCCGTGCGAAAGACCGCACGGCTCTTTTTTGCGTGTTAATTATCCGTTCACTTCCCCATACATCTTGGTCCGCGTGCTCACTTCCCCTTCCTTTAGAGTAAAGGTCAGCGCCTCCATCAGGGGCTCGCCCAGGCCGCCGATCTCGGGGATGGTGGAGTCAGAGGTTATTTTCAGCTTGTCCCCCGTAAACTGGAAGATAAACCGCTTGCCCGCCACGGCCCGGGTATTGCGGGCCTCTATTTCCAGCTTGTCCTTGGCCCGCCAGCGGCCGTTGGCCCCATAGAGCGCGCCGTTTACCCGGCTCTGGGTAAAGTGCCCCTGCATGCCTATATCAAAAGTAAAGTCCCCGTTGTCCTGTCGGCTCTCCAGGCGCAGGCCCTTTTCGTCAAAGTGCAAAGCCAGCTCCCGCAGAGAGCCGCCTTCGGGGGTAAAGCGCCCCACCCCGCCGATGATATCGGCAAAGCCCGGCGCGGGCCCGTCGGGCACATACACCGCCCCACTTAGGGAATCTTCCGCCCCGGGGCTGCGCATGCCCAGCATGGGGGGAAGCTCCAGGTTCTTCAGCCGGTTTTCCAGCACGTGCAGGGACTTGTGGTCCTCCGGCAACGGCTCATCAGCCATGGCGGGCAGAAGCTTCTCCCACACCGCCGTCAGCACGGCCTGCAGCTTCATGGACGCCGACTGGATCACCAGCACGGCGTCCTGCTCTGTCATGACGATGCCGTACTGGCCGAAGGCCCCGTCCCCCCGGAACACGCCCTTCGGCGCGCACCGCCAGAACTGGAAGCAGTAGCCCTGCTGCCAGTCCGGGTCGCCGCCCCAGCCGGCCCCGGCGTTGTCGATCTGTTTGCTGGTGGCCATGTCGAACCAGTCTTCCCCTAAGAGCTGCCGGCCCTCCCACTTGCCGCGGTTTGCGATGAACTGCACAAAGCGGGCCATGTCCTCGATGGTCAGGTAACAGCCCGCGCCGCCCATAGACACGCCGCCTTTGAGCGCATGGCAGTAGATGTCGCTCATGCCCAGAGGCTCAAAGAGCCGAGGCTTCAAAAACTCCGTAAGGGACAGGCCCGTCTTCTGCTTTAAGATGGCGCAGAGCATGTTGGTGCCCGCGGTGTTATAGAGGAAGTGGGCGCCCGGCTCATACACAAAGGGGTGGTGCAGGAAATCCTTCACCCAGTCGTTTTCCTGGGCGGGGCCCCAGTCGATCTCCGTCTCGTGGCCGCAACCCATCATCAGCAGGTGGCGGATCTCACACTTCTTTAGGTTCTCGCTGGGGTCCTCGGGGAGCTTATCGGGGAAAAGGTCCACGAGCTTCTCGTCCAGGGAGAGGATGCCCTCCTGCCGGGCAAAGCCTATGGCCGTAGAGGTCAGGCTCTTGCTGAAGGAGAACATGATGTGGGGCTCGCCCATGGCATAGGGTTTCCAGGCCCCCTGGGCGCACACCTTCCCGTGGCGCAGAAGCATAAAGCTGTGCATCTCGATGCCCTGGGCGTAGAGCTCCTCCAGCATGGCGGAAACGGCCCCGGAGGGGATGCCTACGCTCTCCGGCGTGACGTGTTGAAAATTCATGTGCATACCTCGCTTTCTGGGATTTAACGTCCGTACTCTTAAAAAATAGTATAGCACAGATTAAACTGCCCTGCAATTCCCAATACTAAGGGAAAAAGCAGAAAGGCAGGAAAGGTTTATGGTACGCATACAGAAGGTCATGGGCAGCGAGATTCTGGACTCCCGGGGGAACCCCACCGTCAGCGCCACGGTACAGCTGACAGACGGCACCGTGGGCACCGCCGCCGCGCCCTCGGGGGCCTCTACGGGCAGGTTCGAGGCCGTGGAGCTGCGGGACGGCGACCAGCGCCGCTATGGGGGCAAAGGTGTCTTAAAGGCGGTGCGCCATATCAACGAGATCATCTCCCCGGCCTTAGAAAAGGCCCACAGCCTCAACGTCCGCCAGGTAGACGACATTTTGCGCAAGCTGGACGGCACCCCAAACAAATCCCACCTGGGGGCAAACGCCACCCTGGCCGTGTCCCTGGCATGCGCAAGGGCTATGGCGGCCCACTACCGCATGCCCCTGTACCGGTTCCTGGGTGGCGCGGCGGCCTGCCGCCTGCCGGTGCCCATGATGAACATCTTAAACGGCGGGGCCCACGCGGCCAACAATATCGATATCCAGGAGTTCATGATCATCCCCGCAAAGGCCCAGAGCTTTAAGGAGGGGCTGCGGTGGTGCGCGGAGATCTACCACACCCTGGGGGGGCAGCTAAAAAAGAAGGGCCTTTCCACCGGGGTGGGGGACGAAGGGGGCTTCGCCCCGGACCTGGGCTCTGACGAGGAGGCCATAGAGGAGATACTGGCGGCTGTGGAGAAGGCCGGGTACGGGGGGAAGATCACCCTGGCCCTGGACGCCGCCGGCAGCGAGTGGGCCCAGGAGGAGGGCGGCTACCGCCTGCCCAAGCGGGGAAAGAGCTTTTGTACCGGGGACCTGATCGAGTACTGGGAGGGGCTGGTGAAACGATACCCCATCGTGTCCATCGAAGACCCCTTGGGGGAGGAGGACTTTTCCGGCTGGGCGGACATGACCGCCCGGCTGGGAGGCCAGGTGCAGCTGGTAGGAGACGACCTATTTGTCACCAACATCGAGCGCCTGCAAAGGGGCATCGACGAGGGGGCCGCAAACGCCATCCTCATAAAGCCCAACCAGATTGGCACCCTCACAGAGACATTGGAGGCCATAGACCTGGCAAAACGCAGCGGGTATAAGACCATCATCTCCCACCGCTCCGGGGAGACGGAGGACACCTTCATCGCCGACCTGGCCGTGGCGGTGAACGCCGGGCAGATCAAGACCGGGGCCCCCTGCCGCACCGAGCGGGTGGCAAAATACAACCGCCTTTTACGCATAGAAGAATGTTGACTTTCTCATAAAAATGCTTTATCATGGAGGAAAAGAACGCCCAAAGGAGGTTCTGCCATGGGAAAGGTATTGGAAAGAGTGGAAAGCTGCGCGGGGGATATCCGCCAGAGGACAGACTTTGTGCCCCGGGCCGCGCTGGTGCTGGGGTCCGGGCTGGGGGCATTTGCGGAGAAGATAAAGCCCGCGGCCCAGGTGGACTACAGCGAGATAGCCGGCTTCCCGGTGTCTACGGTGCCGGGGCATAAGGGGCGCTTTGTATTCGGCTATGTAGAGGACACGCCCGTAGCGGTCATGCAGGGCCGGGTGCACTACTACGAGGGCTACTCCATGGAGGACGTGGTGCTGCCCATCCGGGTGCTGGGGGCTTTGGGAGTTAAGGAACTCTTTCTCACAAACGCCGCCGGGGGCATCAGCCCGGAGCTTGCCTCGGGGAGCCTGATGCTTCTTACGGACCAGATCACGACCTTTGTACCGTCTCCGCTGATTGGCCCCAACGAGGAGGGCCTGGGGGCGCGGTTCCCGGATATGTCAGAGGTCTATTCCAAGCGCCTGCGGGCCCTGGCCAAGGAAGCCGCCCGGAAGAAGGGCATTGACTTGAAAGAGGGCGTCTACGTCCAGTGCACCGGGCCCAACTACGAGACCCCGGCGGAGATACAGATGTTCAAGGCCCTGGGGGCCGGGGCCGTGGGCATGAGCACTGCCTGCGAGGCCATGGCCGCCCGGCACATGGGGCTGGAGGTCTGCGGCATCAGCTGCGTGACAAACCTGGCCGCGGGCCTCAGCGACAAAAAGCTTGACCACAAAGAGGTCCAGGAGATCGCCGACCGGGTGTCGGGGGAGTTCCAGGGGCTCTTGTGGGAGTTGCTGAGCTCGCTGCCAAAGTAATACGAAAAGGGGAAGCCGCTGAAGGCTCCCCCTTTTTCTTTATCCATTAAAAACGCTTTCCGCTGTTTCCGTCTCAAACTGCTTGTTATACAGGTCGGCGTAGTAGCCGCCCAGGTCCATGAGCTCCCCGTGGGTGCCCTGCTCGATGATCTTGCCGCCCCGCACCACCAGAATCAAATCCGCCTTACGGATGGTGGAAAGCCGGTGGGCAATAAGGAAGGAGGTGCGCCCGGTGAGCATGGTGGAGATGGCCTCTTGAATGAGGGCCTCTGTCTTGGTGTCGATAGAGGCGGTGGCCTCGTCCAGCACAAAGATGCGGGGGTCCGCCAGCACCGCCCGGGCGAAGGACACCAGCTGCTTCTCCCCGGTGGAGAGCTGCCCGCCGCCCTCGCCCACGTCGCTGTCGTAGCCGTTTTCCATGTGGGTGATGAAGCCGTGGGCGTTTACCAGCTTCGCCGCCTCGATGATCTCCTGATCCGTAGCGTCCAGGCGGCCGTAGCGTATGTTCTCCTTCACAGAGCCCGAGAACAGGTGGGGCGTCTGCAGCACATAGCCGATGCTGCTGTGCAGCCACAGCATGCTGCGCTCCCGGTAGTCCCGGCCGTCAATGAGGATGCGGCCCTCCGTGGGCTCGAAGAACCGACAGGCCAGGTTCACCAGGGTGGACTTCCCCGCCCCCGTCTCCCCCACGATGGCCACCGTAGTGCCTGCGGGCACGTCTAAGGTGAAGTGCTCCAGCACGTTCTCGGTGCCGTCGGGGTAGCGGAAGGTGATGTCGTCAAAGGTGATGTGGCCCTTTAGGGGCTCCCAGTTCTCCCGCTTGGGGTCAAAAGACGTGCCGTACTTCTCGATGACCTCCGGGGTGTCGGTGATCTGGGGCTTTAGCTCCAACAGGGCCGAGACCCGCTCGATGTTGGCCTGGGTGGCGATGAAGTTCGATATGGTGCGGGCTAAGGTCTGCACCGGGTCCGCAATGACCAGGGCGAAGTTCACGAACACCGTCAGCTCGCCGATGCCGATATTCCCCCACATGACCATATTGCCGCCCCCGGTAATGACGAAGGCCACGGCCAGGGCCGTGAGAAAGCCGATGATGGGCACATAAATGGCGTTGAGCATCACCGCGCGTATAGTGGTGTGCTTCATGCGGCCGGTGACCTCCTTGAAGGCGGCGGTGTTCTTGTCCTCTATGACCAGTGTCTTGGAGGTCTTGGCCCCGGAGATGCCCTCGTTATAGTGGCGGGTGATCTCGGCGTTTATCTTGCGCACCTTGCGGTTTATGTTCAGTATGCGCTTCTGGAAGTAGAACGTCGCCAACGCGATAGCCGGCACCACCACGATGATGAGCAGGGCCAGCCGCCAGTTGATGGCCAGCATGACCCCCATGCAGCCTATGACGTAGGCAAGGCTCCAGAAGATGTCCACCAGGCTCCAGGCGAAGACGCCGCCGATGCGGTTAGTGTCGCTCATGACCCGGGAGAGGATGACCCCCACGGGGGTGGTGTTGTAGTAAGAAAAGCTCAGGGTCTGCAGGTGGGTGAAGAGGGTCTTTTTCAGGTCCCGGCCCAGGTACATCTCTACTTTCAAAGCCGACCGGGCGAAGACGATGGTGCAGGTCATCTGCAGCAGCACCACGGCCATGTACCCTATGGCAAACCCCGTGATGCCCTGGGTGGTGCGGGGCGTTACGAACTTGTCCACCGCGTAGCCCGAGAGAAGGGGGTAGCAGATATCCACCGCGGCGTTCACCAGCATGGTGACCACTATGATCACCATGAGCCGGCGGTAGGGCCGCAGGAAAGGAAATAGCTTCCCCCAGGTCTTCAGCGACGAGAACCTTTCCTTTCTTTCGTTTTTATTTTCCATATATATCTCCTTTTAGCTTGCTTTCTGCATGTCAAAAATACGCTTGTAGATGCCCTCCTGCTGGGAGAGCTCCTGGTGGGTGCCCATCTGCGCCACCTTCCCATGGTCCAGCACCAGGATCTGGTCGGCGTTCATGAGGGTGGTGATGCGGTGGGCAATGAGGATGGTGGTGCCGTGAACGTTCTCCTTGATGGAGCGGCGGATCTTCGCGTCGGTCTCCATGTCCACAGCGGACAGGGAGTCGTCGAAGATCTTGATGGCCGTGTCCTGCATGAGCATGCGGGCAATGGCCACCCGCTGCTTCTGCCCGCCGGAAATGGTCACGCCCCGCTCGCCGATGGGGGTCTCGTACCCCTGGGCGAAGTTCTCTATGGCGTCGTCAATGACCGCCAGCCGGGCAAAGTGCCGCACGGTCTCCAGGTCCTCCCGGGCGGCGCCGTCGGCGATGCTCTCCCGGAAGGTCTTGGAAAACAGGAAAGGCTCCTGCAGCACGATGCCGATGTTCCGCCGCAGGTGGCGGATGTCCATGTCCCGGATATCCACCCCGCCGATGGTGATGGAGCCCTGGTCCCGGGGCAGCTCGTAAAGCCGGTCCAGCAGGTACATAAGGGTGGACTTGCCGCTGCCCGTGGCCCCCAGTATGCCGAAGGTGGAGCCAGCCTTTATGGTAAAGCTCACGTCCTCCAGCACCCCGGCGGCGCCCGTGTAGCCGAAGCGCACGTGGTCGAAGACGATGTCGCCGGTCAGGTCCGGCTCTTGGGGGTGGGGGCAGTTTGATTCCTCCTCCGTGTCCAGAATGTCAAAAATACGGGTGGCGCTGATGGAGGTCTTGCTCAGCTCGCTTAAAAGCCGGCCTAAGT
>CANRZD010000083.1 GCA_947644325.1 uncultured Clostridia bacterium | reverse complement strand
CACGCCGTATTCCGCAAGCTGCTTCTGTCTGACCCCCTGGTTCAGATGGTAGGTGGTGGCCCTTTTCCCCGCCAGGATGCCGCTGTGGGCCAGGGCCAGCGCCGCCACGCATACGCTGGCTATCAGCTTATGCTGGCGGTGGAAGGCGCGTATCATTTCCGATACCTTTTCAGAAAAGGCCTCTTCAAAGAACCCGTACTCCTCGAAGCCGCCGGGGATGGCCAAGGCGTCGTAATCGTCTATGGAAATATCCTCCAACAGCACGTCTACAACCACCGGCACGCCGAAAGCGCTTGTGACTGTCTTCTGCGTGCCGCACGTGACGGTTTCGATGTCACAGTGATGATCGTTTCGCGCCCACCCCATGACATCGATAAACGGGCCCGCTTCCATGGTTTCGAAGCCTTTCGCGAGAAATAAGAGCACTTTCATAAAAATCCCTCCAACGGCCGGGGCCCGCACCAGTGTTCAGCTGTGCGGGCCCTGCTATTTTACTTATTTATCGTGCCTGGGGTTCTCCAGGACTTTCTTGCAGGCCCACATGATCTGGGCGATGACAGCCGTGTTGTAGCGGCCCTCGTAGACGGTGAGCATGGGGGTGGCCTCGTGCTCGTGGACCACCACGTATTTGGGCGGGAGGCTCGTGAGCGCCAGGGCGATCACGTCTACCCGGCAGCGGGGGCAGGTGCACAGGCCGAACATCTTCATGTATTTGTCCACCTTTTCCTCCACCAGCTCCTGCATCACGTTCATGCAGGTGATGCGGTGCTCCTGCTCTATTACCTGGGGAATGGGCTCCGGTTCCGGCATGGGCTCGGGGATAGGCTCCGGTTCCGGCTCGGGCACAGGCTCGGGAATGGGTTCCGGCTCCGGCTCCGGGATGGGCTCAGGAATAGGCTCCGGCTCCGGCTCAGGGACAGGCTCGGGCGCGGGCTCCGGCTGGGGGGCGGGGATGGCTTCTACGGTGGTCTCGGGCTCTACCGTGGGCACAACGTCTTGCATAGGTATAAAATCCTCCTCGGGAAGGGTCTCGGGTTCAGCTTCGGGGGCGGCCTCGGGCAGGGATTCCCCCAGCTCGGCGGCCAGGTCCTCCTCCAGGGCGCCCCGGATGGCGGCGGCCACGGTCTCGTTGTCGGCCAGCTGGGGCGGGGCCGGTGGGGCGGCAGGGGGGGTGCGGCCAGCCGCGCCCTCCTCGCGGGTGTGGTCCGCTTCGGTGAGAAGGTTCAGTACATGGGCGGTTTTGCTGCTCTTGCCGCCTCTTCCGGAGTTACCTGTAGCTGTTGGCATGGTGTCACGTTCCTTTCAAAATGAAAATCTGGGTTCAGCGGCGGGGGGGCCAGGGGCGGGGGCTGCCCATGAGCTCGTCTACCAGGTTCTGGAAATCCAGGGCCGGGTTCGAGCTGGGGGCGTAGCTCAAGACGCTCTCCCCGTGGGCGGGGGCCTCCGCCACGGTGACGCTGGTGCGTATCTTCGTCTCGAAGACCTTGGTGTCAAGCCTTCGGGCGATCTCCGCGGAGAGCTCCAGCACCTCCCGGTTCAGGGTCAGACGCATGTTGTATTTATTCAGCAGTATGCCCAGCACCCGCAGGTCCGGGTTATAGTATTTCCGCACGGTGTTGATGGTGTCCAAGATCTGCGAGATGCCCAGAAGGCTCAGGATCTCCGGGGCCATAGGGATAATAAGGGCGTCAGACGCCACATAAGCATTGACTGTGAGCACATTGAGGGCCGGGGGGGTGTCGATGATGATGTGGTCGTAGAGATGGGCCACCTTCTGCAGCTCGTTTTTCAGCATGTACTCTCTTCCGGGGGAGTTAAACTCCAGCTCGGCGGTGGAAAGGAGGATGTTGGAGGGCAGGATGTCCCCCAGGTCCGTCTGGACGATGGCCTCCTCTACAGAAGCGGCGCCCTTGAAGACCTCGTACACGGTGGTGCTGTTTTCAATGTCCAGCCCGGCGGAAAAGCCCAGGCTGCCCTGGGGGTCCAGGTCCACGCCCAGCACCCGGCGGCCCCGCATGTGCAGGCCGTTGATGAGGGAGAGGGAGGTGGTGGTCTTACCCACCCCACCCTTCTGGTTGGTTACAGTAATAAATTTTTCCATTGCGAAACCTCTCTATCCAAGCAAAATTTGCTGAAAGCCCTTATCTTTCTATTTGTATTGTCGATATAAATAGGGAAAGAATTAAGTGTCTTTGCGGCTTTTTTTAGAAAAAGCCCGCTCTTTCCTGTGTGTTTTTATGGGCTCAATGCTATTATACCAAAAAAGGAGTTGAGAATCAATGGCGTCTATCAGCAGTTTAACTGGCAGCAGTGCCACCAGCAGCATTTACGGCAACCGGAACGTGATAAGCGGCCTGGCCAGCGGCATGGATACCGAGGCCATGATCGAAAACAGTATCTCGGGCTATAAGAAGAAAATAGCCGGGCTGCAGAAGCAGCAGGTGAAGACCGAGTGGAAGCAGGATGCCTACCGCAGCATTATCAGCAAAATGGTGGGCCTGACCCAGAAATATACCTCTTATACCTCCGCCACGAACCTTTTCAGCAACACCTTCTTTAACCGTGCCGTGGTCACCCAGGCAATCGGCAAGTATGCCGACAAGGTGGGCGCCACGGGCAAGAGCTCCAGCGACGTGGCCATTACCAGCATCAAGTCGGTGGCAAGCGCTGCCCGGTATTCCCACGGCATTGAGGGCCTGGTGAACCAAGCCTCCGCCACAGAGGCCATCAACTGGAGCGACCCTGTGAAGGAGAGCACCGTGGCGGGCAGCATCAGCATGGTGTACGGCAACAACAACCTGACCCTGCACTTTGGCGAGGACGACATCTTCGAGAGCCAGCAGGATTTTGTAGACTCCATCAACCAGCAGCTCTCCGAGCAGACCATCAAGTCCAGCGGCGGGGCCAGCAAGGCCTCCGAGTTCCTGGAGGCCAAGGTGAACGCCGACGGCCGCATGGTCATCGAGCAGAAGGCCGGGAAGGACAATAAATTCTACGTAAGCGGCGCCAGCGAGAACCTGGAGAAGGTCATGGGCGGCGCCATCGGCGAGGAAAACGCCGGCCGGGCGGTGGTCTTTGTCCTGGGCAATAAGGGCATGACCAAAGACGTGGACATAATGGACCACCTGAAAGAGCGCAGCATGACCTTCACCTTCAACGGCACCTCCAAGACCATCAGCCTGGGGGACACCGCCAAGCGGAATGAGAAGGGGGAACTGCTGGAGGGCGAGAAGGCGGACGAGGCCTACGATACATTCAAGAAGGCCATAGAGAAGGAAGGCGCTACCGACAAGGAGAAGTCGGAGGCCCTGGCCCAGTTCGTGCAGACCCGGGTGAACGACGCCTTCGGCAAGGGCAAGATCGATGTGAAGACCAAGGACAACGGCGCACTGGACATACAGGCCGCCAAGAAGATGGTGAACGGCGTGGACCAGAACAACTACACCCTCACCGTCACATCCTCTGCGGGCCGGGCCATGGGCCTGGGCAAGAACGGCATCGGCAACACCCTGAACACCAGCTGGACCCTGGAGGACGTGCTGGGCAAGGAGAAGCTGGAGAAGCTTTCTGACGAGGACGGCCAGATAGACCTTGTCATCAACGGCAAGTCCCTGGGCAAGTTCAACAAAGACACCAAGATAGAGAGCCTGCTCACCAGCATCAACAACAACGCCGACGCCGGTGTGAACGTAAGCTTCTCGAAGCTCACAAACGAGTTTGTCTTCACCGCCCGGGAGATGGGCGCCGACAAGGGCATCGAAATGGGCGACGGGCTGGCGAAGGAGCTGTTTGGTGAAATTGAAACCTATGACGGCACGACCGAGAAGTTTAAGGAAACCTATGGCCTTAATCCGCGGAATAATAAGCTCACCGTCGACCTTGGCAACTATGAGGTCAAATTTGATGTAACACGGGATATGACTATAAAGGAAGTTGCGGATGAACTTAATTCTGTACTTAACCCTGGGCAGGAGGCTTCCGTAAATCCGTACACAGGTTTGATTGAGGTGACGGACAGCGCAGGGGGCAAGCTGGATTTTAAAATGAAAGCTGCGACTTCGTCTGGTGATACTCAAGATGTTGAAATACCGGAGAGGAAAGCCAACTACACCCCCGGCACGGACTCGGTGTTTACGGCTAAGATCAACGGCACCGAGAAGACCATGACGCGCTCCACCAACGTGGTGGACCTGGACGGGCTCAGCGTCACCTTAAAGGGCACCTTCGACAAGACGGACCCCGACTACGAGCCCATCACCTTCTCCAGCTCCACAGATTCCGATACGATTGTGGACGCCATTAAGTCCTTTGTGGAAGACTACAACGCCATGGCAAAGGAGATACACGACGCCTACTCTACCCTGCCCTACCAGAAGACCAGCGGCGCTTTCGCCAATTACGAGCCCCTGGTAGGCGACGAGACCGACGGCTACAGCGACAAGGAGCTGGAGCGGTACGAGGAGAAGGCAAAGCAGGGCATCCTCTTTGGCGACTCTGACCTGAGAAGCCTCTACCAGAGCCTGACGGGCTATATCCAGGGCACCGGCGCCGACGGCGCTGTGCTGCGCTCCATCGGCATCGAGACCGCCTACGCGGACGGCATGACCACCATAAGCCTCAATGAGAACAAGTTGCGCGAGGCCCTCTCCGCCAACCCCGACAAGGTGCGGGACGCCTTTACCAAGACCACCGATAACGGCGCCGCCACCAACGGCCTGATGCAGAACCTGAAGACCACCATGGACCGCTACGCCAGCACCTCCATTGCCACCCCCGGCATACTGGTGCAGAAGGCGGGCACGCCGCTTTCCTCCTACTCTCTGCAGAGTAACCAATTGCAGACCCAGATCGACAACTTCACCACCCAGATAGAGAAGTGGCAGGACAAGATGAGCGACCAGATAGACTACTACACCGCGCAGTTTACACGGCTCGAGCAGCTTATTAACCAGATGAACTCCCAGAGCTCGGCCTTAGCCGGCCTTATGGGCGGCTGATGGGGCCAGTAAGAGCCAATAAGGAAAAAGGTGCACACATGGAACACAACGCGATCCAGCAGTACAAGGAACAGTCCGTAAACACCATGACGCCCAGCGAGCTGCTTTTGCTGCTGTATGACGAGCTGGTAAAGCATCTGGTGCGCTGCGAGCTGGCCCTGCAGAAGGAGGACTTCGCCTTGGCGGAGGCCTCGGCCGACAAGAGCATCGCCATCGTGCAGTACCTGGACGACACCCTGGACCGGCAGTACCCCATTGCCGGGGACCTGCACCGGCTGTACGACTACTTCAGCTACCAGCTGGGGCGGGTGAAGATTGGCCGGAACAAGGAGGTGCTGGGGGAGATAAAGCCCATGATCATGGACCTGCGGGACACCTTCCGGGCGGCTGACAAGAACTGCGCGGAGCAGGCCCAGGCCACGGCGGGCCAGCAAAGTTGACGGAAAGGAAGGGCGTTTTCACGCCCGCGGCAAGCCGGATATGGAGGAAAAGATCCTAAAGGAATTGTTTTTGCAGACCCGGAAGCAGTACATCAAGCTCCTGGAGTTCTTTGACCTGACCCAGCAGCTGGGGGAGGCGGTGGACCGCAAGGACGAGATTTCGGTGCAGATGCTTCTGCACATGCGGGAGGACCCGGTGCACAGCCTGCAGGAGATCGAGGGCCAGCTGCACGGGGGGGTGCTGAAGCTGCAGGAGGAGGACGCCATACGGGCCCACCAGCTTCTCACCGGCAGCCCCGCCCAAAGCCGGGAGGAGGAGCCCCTGTGCGAGCAGGTGGCCCAGAACCGCCGCCTGCTGGACCGGGCCCGGGAGCTGGACCGGCGCATCAGCATGCGCATGGACGGCAGGCATTCCTTTTACAGCACGTTCCGTACAGAAAAATAGGCACGCAAAAATGCCGTCAGGAGGTTTTTTCCAGACGGCATATCTTGCTGAAATTTGATAAGTACCATAAATAAGTACGCAAAAGCCCCTAAAGCTGGGGGGGCGGGGCGGATATCTGCCAGAGCCCCAGGCCGTTCGTCTCGTTCCAGTAGAGCTCGTCGAAGATCAGCTGGGGGTCCCAGGTGACGAGGCTGTTGTCCCGGCTGCTGGGGTCCGCGATGAGCAGTTCCCCCGAAAGGGTGACGCCCCGCAGCACGATGAAGTGCCCGCTTTGGGTGAAATGCCCGGGACCCATGAGGGCCACCACCATGTCGCCGGAAAGCAGGGTGCGTGTGAGCTGCCCGGCGGTGCAGTCGCTCAGGCGGGTGCAGCCCAGGCCGAAGGCCACCGCCGCGTCGGGGATGAGGCTGTGGTAAGAGCCGCTCTGGGGGGCCCAATAGCCGTTCTGGGCGGCCCAGGCCGCCATCTGGCCGGGGTCCATGGGGGTGCCCGTCATGCTGGAGACCACCATGGACATGGCCACCGGCCCGCAGCCGTAGGGGCCAATGGGGTCGCCCCCGAAAGGCATACTTGACCAGGGGGCCTCGTGCTGGTTATAATAGACGCAGGGGACCGAGCCGCCGGTGAGGACCTCTTGGCCCGAAAGCTCTGAAAACTGGGTGATAATGGGGTCCGCGGGAATGAACTCCGGCTCCCGCTTGGGGGGCACCAGGGGCTCCTCCGCGATCTGCGGGGGGGAGAACTCGATGGGGAAGACCCCCGAGCACAGGCGGGATGTGTCCCGCAGGAGCGAATGCACTTGCAATTTCGCGGCGGTTTCCTTATAATAGGTAATGACGCCGGCCCGCAGGCTCTCCGCCGCGCGGACCACGGGGCCCGTGATGCGGGCAAACTCCGCCGGGGCAAAGTAGCTGCAGAACAGCAGCTCCATACCGGCCACGCACAAGGCGGCCAGCAGGAACATGAAGAAGATATTCCGTTTTTTCCAGCGTCGCTTCATGGGTGCATCCTCCGGGTCCGCGTTCCTGATACAGCAAGTATACCAAATGCCGCTGTTTTTGTAAAGCGGCCACCCGGCAGCAAGGGGGGCGAAGGAGCAGACAAATCATGCCAACCATCCGAATGGAACACGCTTCAAAAATATTCAAGGGCCGCGGGCACAAGTTCGAGACCCTGCGGGACGTAAACCTCACGGTAGAGCAGGGGGAGTTCGTCTTCGTCATCGGCAGCCGGGGGGCGGGCAGCACCACGCTGCTGAATATGATATGCGGCGACCTGCCCCCGGACGACGGGGCGGTGTACTTAAACCAGTTTAACCTCGACAAGCTCACCCGCCGCCAGCAGAAGAAGCTGCCCTACATCTTCGGCAAGGTCCCCCAGGAATCCCAGCTGGTGCGCTCGGCCACGGTGTATGACAACATGTGCTCTACCATGAAGAAGATGGAAAAGCTGCGCACGCGGCTGGTAGACGAGCCCAGAATGCGCAAAGCCCTGGGGCTTGTGGGGCTTTCCGGGTGCGAGTATCGGTACCCTTTGCAGATGTCCATCTCCCAGTGCAAGCGGGTGGAGCTTGCCAAGGCCATCTTCAACAGCCCGCCGATTCTGCTCTTGGATAAGATAACCGACCGTATGGACGACGACAGCATCTGGGACATCTTCATGCTTCTAAACGAGCTCAACCAGCGGGGCACTACCATCATCATGTCCACCCACGCAAAGCAGTTCGTGAACTTCATGCGCAGGCGGGTGGTCACATTGGTAGACGGCCGCATCGTGGGGGACGTGGAGAAGGGCAAGTTCGGGGACATCGTGTAGGCGGGAAATACGGGATGGGAAAATACGGGGATGCGGGCAAGGCCGAAGGTTCCTTTACATAGGCCGCGCCCCCTCACGCAGACCCGATTTTATATAAAATAAGCACTTGCAGAAAGTACACAAATTGAAGGAGGAACTTCATCATGCTCAAGAACATGAAAGTCAAAGCGAGCCTGATAATGGGGTGGGCCATCACTTTGCTGGTAGCGGCCGTCATCATCATCGCCACGCT
>CANRZD010000082.1 GCA_947644325.1 uncultured Clostridia bacterium | reverse complement strand
TCCACCCGCCGGAAGGCGTTGAAGATATAGGGGATGTTCTCCTTTTTCACCCCCTGGCCGGTGTCCTCTACCGAGTACCACACCCGCACCCGATTGAGGGCCAGGCGCTGGCAGCGCACAGAAAGGGTAACGGTTCCTTCGCTTGTATACTTCACGGCGTTATTCAGAAGGTTTATGAGGATCTGCTTGATGCGCACCTCGTCGCCGCAGAGCATGCTGGGGATGGAGGGGTCTACGTGGAGCTTGAACTCCAGCCCCTTCTCCTTGGCCTTTATCCATATCATGTTGACGATCTCTGAAAAGAGGGCCCCCGTCTCGTAAGAGACGTTTACAATCTCCATCTTGCCGGATTTGATTTTGGAAAGATCCAGGGTGTCGTTTATCAGGGTCAAAAGCATCTTGCTGGCGCCCTGGATGTTCCGGGCGTTTTCCGCCACGTCCTCGGGCACGTCCCCCCGCAGGATGATCTCATTGAGGCCGATAATGGTGTTTATAGGGGTGCGTATCTCGTGGCTCATGCTGGAAAAGAAGTGGTTTTCCGCCCGGTTTAGTTCCTCTATCTCCTTTTTCTGCTGCTGGGAAAGGGCGTTTTCCTCCTCGTACATCTTATTGAGGAACATGAGCAGCACGCTGGTGAGCAGCCCCACCATTACAACAGAAAAGGCGGAATCGAAGAAGGAGGACTGCTGGGTGTTGTGGGCCGCAAGCTCTGGGAAGTAGAAGGCGATGGCGTAGCACGAAAGGGTCTCCGCCATGCACAGGCCGAAAAACACCCCCATGCGCCTGCCCCGCTGGGTGATGCACACATAGATGAAGCAGAAGATGAACCACTCCGGCACCCCGCTGTAAAACCCGCCCGCCGTGAAAAAGCTGAAGGGGAACAAAAGCAGCAGCAGCACAGAGATGGCCGTGGCCCCCGCCTGTATCCGCCCCTTCTTGATGCTGGCCCGCAGGATGACCCCCATGGCCGTAAGGTTTACGGCCAGCACCAGGATATTCCATATGCTCCTGCCCATGGGCATGATGAGCAGGAGGGCTGCCATGCAGATCACCGTCACGATGCGGAACATGCGGTCCCGCAGGCTGATCCTGTGGTCGTTGATGATTGCAAACCATTTTTTGATCACGTACTTCCATCCTTCCAAACAGGGTAATGGGCACCGGGGGCTATATCCCGGCAAGCCGGGCGCACAGCTCCCGGTGGGCCTCCAAAAGGGCCCCGTGGCGGGCCCGAATAAAGTCCGCGTCCCCCCTTTTCCCGGCAAGCTCCAGCTCCTTTGCCTGGGCGGAGAGGGCCTCGGCCCCGATGGTCAGGGAGGTGCTCTTTAAGGCGTGGACCTTCACGGCGTACTCGCCCCAGTCCCCCTGCTCATAGAGGGCGGCGATCTCCTCCCCCTTGCCCGGGCCCTGGTCCCGGAACATCTGGAGCATTTCCCGGTAAAAGTCCTCGTCCCCGGCGCAGTAGTCAAGGCCCATCTCGATGTTGACCCCCGCTTCCGTAAGGGCGTCGAAGGGCCCCCCGGCCGCTTCTTCCGTTATGATAACAGGAGCGCTTTCCTCTGTGAGGGCCTCGGGGGCCTCCTCGTCGGGAGAGGCGCTGTACTGGATGCGGCTTTTGGGCAGCACCTTGCGCAGCACCCGCTCTAAGACCGTGCGCTCGATGGGCTTTGGCACGAACTCAGTAAAGCCCTCCGCCCGGAACATCTCCCGGGCGCCGCTTACGGTGTTGGCCGTCAGCGCCACCACCGGCAGATCCTGATAGGCCCCGCCCTGCATCTCCCGCAGCTGCTTTAGGGTCTCCACCCCGTCGAAGCCCGGCATCATGTGGTCTAAGAATATGATGTCGTAGGCGGTGTTCTCACACCGGGCCAGGGCCTCCCGGCCGCTCAGGCAGGTCTCTACCTCCATGCCGTAGCTGCCCAGAACGCCCTTTGCCACCACCAGGTTCATTTCCTCGTCGTCTACCGCCAGGGCCCGCACGCCCTTGCAGGTAAAGGGCTTTCTCCCCGCTGCCTGGTCCTCGGCAAAGCCCCGCTCGCCGATCTCGCCGTTTAACAGGTTCGCAACGGACAGGGCCGAGAAGGGCTTATGTATCACCTGCAGCCGGCTGCCCGCTGGCAGGGTGAACTCCCGCTCCGCTATGACGATGACCTTCTGGGTCAGGTCCTCGTAGTAATCGGGGTTCTCCTCGTACTCCGGCTGGGCGATGAAAATATGGGTCAGCCGCTTTGCCTTCTGCAGCCGCAGCAGCCCGTCGAAATTGTGGGCCTGATACCCCTGTATGCCCAGGCCTGTCATCAGGCTCAGGATAAGCCCGTCGTAGTAGCCCCGCACCTCGTCCCGGGCGTACTTCTCGGGCTTGAAATAGCACCCGATGCACATTTCCTCCGGGTGCGTGAGGGTGATGCAGGGCCGCCTGTCCACCACGCCCTGGGGGATGACGATGTGGGCGCGCAGGCCCTGGGGGCCCTCGCTGTCAAAGTGGATGAAGCCGCCCATGGCGTTCAAAAGCCCCCGGGCAATGGGCAGCCCCAGGCCCAGCCCCCCTACGAAGCGGTTGCTTTCCGCGTCCGCCTGATAGAAGTCGTCGTATATCTTCATAAGCTGGGCGTCCGTCATGCCGATGCCCGTGTCCCGTATGTCCATGATGAGGTTGATGCCGTAGGCCTCGTCCCGGTAGCCGATGCGGATGTTCACCCCGCCCTCCTCCGTGAACTTGATGGAGTTTTCCAGCAGGATCTTCATCACGTGGGAGATCTTCTCCGCGTCCCCCACGAGGACCGCGGGGGTCTTGGGGTCGATGTCGAAGACCATCTCCAGGTGCTGGCGGTTGGTCTGCAGGGCGGTGTTCGTTATCACGTCGTTGAGTACAGAGGTGATCATGTACTCCTCCCTGGCCGGCGCCATGGTGCCCGCTACGATTTCCGTGTAGTCCATCATGTTGCTGATTTGGCTGGAGAGCCGCTTGCCCGCCATTTTGATGGAGTTCATGTCCATGCGCACGTCCGGCGAGAGCTTTTTCCCCAATGCCACCTCGCTGATGCCGATGACCATGTTGATGGGGGTGCGCAGCTCGTGAGAGACGTTCGACAGGAACACGGCGTTCTGCTTGCCCACCGTCTCCAGCTCAGAGAGCACCCGCTGGTACCACTCCCACTGGGCGGTGCGCTGGTTTATCCAGTACCGCGCCAGAAGCGTGCCCCCGAAGACCACCACCATGCCTAATACCAGCCGCAGCATATCCCGGGCGCCCATCTGCAGAGAGACCGTGCGCAGCACCAGGGTGTGGTGCAGCAGCGCCAGCACGTAAAGGGCGGACATCACGTAGAGTATCCACTTTTTATTGAGCATAAAAAGGGAAAACACCAGTATGCCCGCCATGGCCGGGATATCAAAGAGGCTGCTCTCGTGGACGCTGAAGAAGAAAAACTCTAAAAGCAGAAGCCCCGAGCACAGGCCCTCGTACACATTGGGGGGGCCGGTGCGGGTGATGTGCAGGGCCCACACGATAAGACATCCCGCCGTTACCAGCGGGATGAGCCAGAGCTCCCAGCCCATGATGATGGTCACCGCGTCCAATATGCCGGTGAAGATGGTAGTGATAACGGCCAGCAGCAGGTGCCGGCCGGTCAGCTGTTCGGCCCTCATGCCTTTTCAAACTCCAGCGCCACCCGCCGCTGAAGCTCCCGGGGCTGGAAGGGCTTTTTCAGGTAGTTCACGGCCCCCAGGTGCACGGCGTTCACCACGTCGTCCTTCCAGCCCGAGGCCGTCAAAAAAATCACCGGTATGTTTCCGGCGAATTCCTTCATGCGTCTGAAGGTCTCAAAGCCGTCCATCTTCGGCATTTCAATATCCAGCAGCACCAGATCTATTTTTTCTTTTTTCAGCGTATCCAGCGCCGCAAACCCCGAGTTCACCATAAGCACCTCGTAGTCCTTCCCCAGGATGACCTTGGTCCTTCTCAGGTTCATTTCGTCGTCATCTACCACCAAAATGCGTTTCTCCATTTTAGCCGCCTCCTTGTTTCTCCGCTGGGCACTCCCCAACTTGATATTGATTCTATTATAAAGAAAGCTAGTAAAAAAATCAAGCCTGTATTTTAAGGGGACCGCCCATCTTTCTGTAAAAAATAAAGGAGCGGCGCGCCCGCCCCCAGGCCAGCACGCCTCTCCTTTTTAGGCTCTTATTTTACGCTACCTGCAGTTTTTCTTATAGATCAGGTTCAGGCCCTTTAAGAGCAGGTTGGGGTCGTAGTGGATCTCCCGCTTGCAGTAAGAGTGCACCACGGTCATGAGCCCCCCGGTGGCAATGGCCGTGACCTTCTCCCCCAGGGCCTCCTCCACCCGGTCGATGAGCCCGTCTATCATGGCGGCGCTGCCGTAGATGGCCCCGGAGAGCATGCAGTCCACGGTGTTCGTTCCGATGACCCTGTCTGGGGCCTCCAGGTGCACATAGGGCAGCTGGGCGGCCTGGGCGCTCAGGGCGTCTACCGAGGTGCGCAGGCCGGGCATGATCATGCCGCCCAAATAGGCCCCGTTCTTCCCCACCACAGACATGGTGGTGGCGGTGCCCATGTCGAATATGACAAGAGGCGGCTCGTAGGAGGAAAGGGACGCCACCGCGTCCACCACCCGGTCGGCCCCCAGCTGGGCCGGGTCGTCGATGCGGATGTCAAGGCCCGTCTTCACCCCCGCCCCTACGACGAGGAAGCTTTTCCCGGTCATCTGCCGGGCCGCGTCGGCTATGACGGTGCGCAGCTCCGGCACCACACTTGCCAGTATGCCGCCCTCCAAGCTTTTGGGGTCCACCCCCTGGCGGCTCAAAAGGCCCTCTAAAAGCAGGCAGTACTCGTCGGCGGTCTTGTAGCGGTCGCTGCGGATACGCAGGGTAAAGAGCAGCTCGTCCCCCCTCAGGCACCCTACGACGGTGTTGGTGTTGCCGATGTCGATGGCTAAGATCATGCTTCCCCCTCCTTTTTATCCAGTATCCCTGCCCGGTCCAGCCCCATGCACACGGCCCCGCACAGCACGGCCGCCGCTATGGCCTCCGGCACGCCGTTTGCAAGGACGATGCCCAGGATGGCGCCGTTTACCATGTCTCGGGAAATGCCCTGGGCCGCGGCAAAGGCGCCGTCCAGCACGAGCCCCATAAAGCCCATGACCAGGGCCGTGTTCACCACCGCCCCGGAAACCCCCGCCAGGACAAAGCCCAGGGGCCGCCCCCAGGCCCTGCCCCTTGTGAGGCCCGCGGCCCACCGGAAGACATACCAGGGCACAACGCCCGTCAGTATGCGCGGCACAAGGCAGATCAAAAGCGCCCAGGGGCTGCCATGGCCCTCCCCCGGCAGGGGCACAAAGGGCGAAAAGGCAAAGCTCAGCAGGCTGGGGGCCATGGTGTTCTTCCACAGGCTCACCAGGCCGAAGAGCGCCCCCAGGCCCGCGCCCCTTTTGGGCCCCAGGGCAATGCAGCCGATGATCACCGGCACATGCAAAATGGTGGCCTTGATAAGGGGCAGGTCGATAAGGCCCAGGGGCGTGAAGGCCATCAAAAGGATGATGGCGGCGAACAGGGCGGTCAGCACCAGCTCCCGCATGGGGCTGGCCGGGCAGGTCGAACGATCATGCATAAAAATCCCTCCACTGTTGCTCCCTTGCGGGATGCAGCGTGTTTTTTCCGGCTTTTCCGCCGGCGCTTTTAGTATAGCACGATTTCCCCGTTTGTCAATGGAGAATGAGCCCCACTGTCACCGCCGCCCCGTACAGGGCCCCGGCCAGAAGGAAGTTCTGCCGCTGGGGCTTGTTGACCCTGAACAGCACCAGAAGCCCCAGCCCCGCCCCGGTGCACAGCCCGGCCGCCGCCGCGCCGAAGGAGATGGCCCCGCCCAAGTACAGCTCTGTCAGCAGCACAGAGGCCGCGCAGTTGGGGATAAAGCCTATGAGCGCCGTCAAAAAGGGCTGCAGCGCGCTGCCCGAGAGCATCACCCGGGAAAGGGCCTCCTCCCCCAGGGCCTCCAAGCCAAAGCCCAGAAGGAGGTTTACCGTGAGCAGAAACAAGAAGATGCGCAGGGTGTGCCGCAGGGCGGGCCGCAGAATGCCCTGCCCCTCACAGCCGCAGTGGGCCTCCTCACACAGGGCGTGGGCGTCGGGGCGGGCCTCCCCCCGGAAGAAGCAGCGCAATAGCCCGTCTGCCAGAAAGCCGAAGGCAGCAGCCGAGAGGAGCTTCACCCCCAGAAGCTTTGCGATCTCCCCCAGGGCCCCGGGCTGGGACAGGAGGATCAGCACGGCTTCGTCGCTGGTGGCAAGGAAAACCGCCAGCAGGGTGCCGGGGGTGATGTACCGGGCGGCATAGAGGTTTGCCGCCGCCACGGAAAAGCCGCACTGGGGCACGCAGCCCAGCACCGCCCCTCCCAAGGGGCCCAGCTGCTGCAGCAGCCGGGGGCCCTTCCCTGCCTGCCGGTGCTCCAGAAACTCCATGAGCAGGTACGCCCCCAGCAAGAAGGGCAGGGTCTTTAAGGCGTCCAGCAGGGCGTCAATGGCAGTTTCCAGCATGGTTTCCTCCTTTTCTCCCTGCATATCCGCCGGAAAACCGCCCATACTCCCCTAAGAAACAGAAAGGACGGTGCGGATATGCACACAAAACATCATCTTCTCCCAAAAGCACTGGCCGCGGGCTTCCTGCTGGCCGCCCTGGCCGGGTTCTTCCCCTTCGCGGCCGCTTCGCAAGAGCTGCCCGCAAAGGTCATGCGCCTGCACGTGGTGGCAAATTCCAATTCCCCCGAGGACCAGGCCGTAAAGCTCAAGGTGCGGGACGCTCTCTTAGAAGAGGCCGCCGGCTGGTACGGGGACGCCGGGTCTCTCTCGGACGCAAACTTTGCCATCTGCACCCACTTAGAGTCCATCACGAAGGCCGCAAACCGGACCCTCGCGGAAAACGGCTTCTCTAAAAGCGCCCGGGCCCAGGTGACGGACATGTACTTCCCCACCCGCTACTATGAAGGCTTCGCCCTGCCGGCCGGTACATACAGGACCCTGCGGGTGACCATCGGCCAGGGGAAGGGGAAGAACTGGTGGTGCGTGGTCTTCCCGGCCCTGTGCCTGCCCGCCGCCGGGGACCGGGGGGACCTTTTGGGGAGCCTGCCTGACAGCCAGCGGGAGATCGTGGAGAACCCCCAGAAGTACAAGGTAGAGCTGAAGCTGGTAGAATGGTACGAGCACCTCCGCAGCCTTCTGGGCTGACAGAAACGGACGGCAGCTGAGCAAACTGCCGTCCGTTCCCCCTTTTAGGGGATCAGTCTACGTCTTTATAGTCCGCATCGTACACGTTGCCGTCGGGGGCGGGGCCGCCGGGGGCCTGCCCGTCAAAGGGGGCCTGGGGGCCGCCGGGCTGGCCCTGCTGGGGCGCCGCCTGCTGGTAGAGCTTCTCACTGACGGCGTACACGGCCTTCTGCAGCTCCTCCATGCCGGCCTTGATGGCGTCTACAGTGCCGTTCTGCAGGGTATCCCGCAGGGCGGCCACCTTGGCGTTTATCTCGTTCTTGTCCGCGTCCTGCAGCTTGTCGGCGCTGTCGGCTATAAGCTTCTCAGCGGAATAGCACAGGTTCTCGGCGTTGTTCTTGGTGTCCACTTCCTCCCGGCGCTTCTTGTCCTCCTCGGCGAACTGCTCCGCCGCCTTCACGGCCCGGTCGATGTCCTCCTTGCTCATGTTGGAGCTGGAGGAGATGGTGATGTGCTGCTCCTTGCCGGTGCCCAGGTCCTTGGCGGAGACGTTCACGATGCCGTTGGCGTCGATGTCGAAGGTCACCTCGATCTGGGGGATGCCGCGGGGGGCGGGGGCGATGCCGTCCAGCTTAAAGAGGCCCAGCTGCTTGTTGTCCCGGGCAAACTCCCGCTCGCCCTGCAGAACGTTTACCTCCACCTGGGTCTGGCCGTCGGCGGCGGTGGAGAAAATCTGGCTCTTCTTGGTGGGGATGGTGGTGTTGCGGTCGATGATCTTGGTCATGACGCCGCCCATGGTCTCCACGCCCAGGGACAGGGGGGTGACGTCTAAGAGCAGCAGGCCCTGGACCTCGCCGCCCAGCACGCCGGCCTGAATGGCCGCGCCGA